>JAIKYN010000210.1 GCA_024683155.1 Lachnospiraceae bacterium
GGATCGATGATCTCGTCAATATCGATGTTATCATATCCCACAACGGCGATGTCCTCGGGGATCTTCAGGCCGTGGCGTTCGATACTCTTGATGACGCCCACTGCTGTCAGGTCGTTCACTGCGATGACTGCTTCCGGATAAGGGATCTTGGCTTTATCGCACTTTTTAAACAGTTCATCCATGGCGCTTTCGCCCTTGGGAACCCGGTAGCCGCCCCAGTTTTCCAGATAAATAGGATTGGTATCCAGTTTGTATTTCTCAGCGATCTTCAGGAAGTGCTGGAATTTTGCCTTGGTAGAAACAACGTCGATCCGTCCGCCCACCAACGCGATACGGCGATTTCCGTTCTTTGCCAGGTGCTCTACTAAAAGCTCGATGGCGCGCTCTGCATCGATCCGCACGATGTTGCAGTCTGCACCGTCCACCTTACCGGTCACCACAAAGGGCACGCTCTTGGTGGCGATCTTCACCTGCTTTGCATAAGCGGAATCCGTATCCACATCATCGGCCGCACCACCCAGCTGGATGATGGCGTCCACCCGCTGCTCTAACAGCTTCTTGATCTGACGTCTCTCAATCTCCTTGTCACCGAAGGAATTCAGCAGCAACATGGTATAACCAGCTTTGTTGGCTGCATTCTCGCAGGCGATGTAGACATCTGCATAGAAGGAGTTACGCACGTCCGCGGTGATGATACCGATCAGCTTGCGCTGGGTATCGGTCAGGCTTCGTGCAAGGGCGCTGGGCATGAAATTATACTTATGGATCAGTTCCTCGATCTTTTCCCGTTTCTCCGGGCGCACATTGGCGCTGTTGGTCAGAACGCGGGATACGGTCGCAGGGGATACGCCCGCTTCTTTGGCTATGGTATAAATTGTGACTTTGCTGTTGGTTACTGCTTCCACAACCTGCTCCTTACTCCCCGGTAAATATTACCCCAAATTCGGCTCATCCACAAGCTTTATGGAGTCCTGGTATTTACCTTCTGTCTCGAAAATGATGATCTCGTTGAGGCCGCTCTGAAGCAGCGGACCGGGAATATACAAGGTCATCTGCGGGCCGATCTCCCAGAATCGTCCCAGGTTAAAGCCGTTGATGAAGGCAATTCCCTTGCCCCATCCGGTCATATCCAGGAAGGTATCGGTGTAAACTCCTTCCTCTGGTTCTGCCTCAAAATAGAACCGGTGGAATCCCGGTCCCTTGCCGGTAAATTCCTTAGAGAAGTCGATCTCTTCGGGATGATCCATCGGCAGGGTATACATGGTCCAGTTAAAATGCTGCTGGGTATTTAACAGAACAGGGCCGTCAATTCCCTTCCGCTGTTCTTCCATAAACGGGCCAAAGTTAACGCGGCCCATATTTTCCACAAGAATGTCGATGTCCTTGATACCGGTGCGATAAGGCTCGATTTTATGAGACGTCAAAAGCTCCCGGTCATACAAGGTGATCAGCTCTTCCTGATTGGTGTAAACCTTGGCTCTGTCATTGGCATCCTTCAGGCGGATCTCTCCGATCACAGATGTCTCGGGCAGTTCGCTATGGTAGAGGATATAGCCGTAGGACTGATCCAGTTTCTCCATGGAAAGAGGATACAGGTTTTCCACCGGCTTACTGATGGAATCCAGGGTTTCAAACAGGCTGACACGGTCTCTTACCGGCACCTGCCCGAAAGCCTTCCGGGTAATGCGGGTGGATAAGGTAACTTCCGGTAGCGGAAAACGCTTCCCGATCTCCTCTTTAAATGCCGTATATTTCCGTGTGATCTGTCCGTCTTCGGATAAAACCGCATCGTAATCATAGCTGGTTACGTCCGGTGTCAGTACATCGTAGTAGTTGGCTCCGTTCATAAAGCCGAAGTTGGTGCCGCCGATGAACATGTAGATGTTCACATGGCCGTGATCCAGCATATAGGCCAGATCCTTTACATTCTGCTCCGCGTCGGTGGTGTGGTGCATGCCGCTGCCCCAGTCATCGAACCAGCCAAGCCAGAATTCCATACAGGACAAGGGTCCGTCCACATATTTCTTCATGAATTCAAAACGTTCCTCGGCATGGGAGCCAAAGTTTCCGCCCTGTAACAGTCCAGGGATCTTGCCGCCGACAAAGGCATGGTCAAAGGGCCCGTCGGATGTAAACAAAGGAACGGTCACGCCCAGTTCCCGCATCATGTCGTGCATGGCCTGCATGTAGGAATGATCGTTGCCATAATAGCCGTATTCATTCTCCACCTGCATCATGATCACCGGTCCGCCCTGATCGATCTGATAAGGGGCAAGGTAGGGGATCAGCACATTGTAATAATCGCGTACGGCCTGTAAATAAGGTGCATAGTTGCAGCGAAGCTTCATGCCGTCTTCCTTAAGAAGCCATGCGGGAAGTCCGCCGAACTCCCACTCCGCGCAGATATAAGGGGATGGACGGAGCACTACATACAGTCCCAGCTTTTGTGCCAGTTCGATGAAATGTCCCACATCCAGGATCCCGTCAAAATGGAATTCTCCCTTGACCGGCTCATGCAGGTTCCAGGGAATATAGGTTTCCACGGTATTACAACCCATGGCCTTTAATTTCTCCAGACGATCCTGCCAGTATTCCGGTACGATCCTAAAATAGTGAATGGATCCCGATATTAACTGGAATGGCTTTCCTTCAACTGTAAATAATCTTTGCTCCTCGATCATAGGCCCTCTCCCCATGTTCCTTTTCGATCTATTTTGCGGTAGTTCTGAGAGAAATGGTGTTGCTGATTTCTGACGTGCCTGTCATAAGTTTTACCTTTACTTCCACGTCTCCTGCATAGCGAGTGGACTGAACATAAGCCATGAGGCAGCCTCCGCATGCTTTCCTCTTGCTCTCGCCATAAGGTGTTATATCTCCCAGATCCCCGTTATCCATGTGAAGGAGCTTTGCTTCCCCTTCCACGGATACTTCGATCATATCCTGATTCGTATTTATGACACGCCCGTCATCATCCAGCACCCGGATCTCCAGCTGTGCCACGCTCTTACCGTCTGCTACCAGTTCCTCATCCCACATCTTAACCAGAAGGGATGCAGGTGCGCCGCAGGGATACAGTTCATCCTGCACCGTAAAGATATCTCCCGTATCACTGGTTCCATATCCAACGGCTCTCAGGGGCTGTTCGTTTTGAGTAACCTGCCAGGTAAAGCGTCCGTTTTCATCTCTGCCCTGCTTACGGCCAAGACTTACGTCTCCCTGGAACAATTCCACATCCTCCAGGTTGGAATAAACCTCTGCCGTAAATACTTCGCTCTGTGCATAGTCCAGGGTCAGATGGCGGAAGCCGATCCATTTCCCTGCATCAGCTTTACAGGTAGCGATCTTGATCATGGGCCTGGTAGTCCACCAGCTCTGGCGCAGGTAGTAATCTGCTTTCTCAAAAGCCGCGGTGGTCAGAAGTCCCGCATGGGATCCGTGCTCCGGCCAGCCGTGGGTCTCGCCCAGGTAATCGATGCCGGTCCACAGACACTGTCCTGCAATGAAGTCATGGTCCAGA
>JAIKYN010000213.1 GCA_024683155.1 Lachnospiraceae bacterium
AGGCCTACAACAAGCAGAGTGCGGAAGCAATCCTTCAGGAACAAATGGTTTCAAACTCAAAAATCACTGGGATCATGGCAACGTATGAAGCAGGAACCTTTGTGGGCAGAGGATTCTAACCAAAAAAAATACACCGCTCGGACTTTTCCGGGGAGCGGTGAAGTATCTACAGAGGGTACGGTCCTTGTCTGGCGCATCGATAGATAATGTATCTTCCGGTATTACTGTTAAGCACGGGATCTGTATTGGAACCGGCAGGAAATAATGTGGATGTGAAGGTGTGAAATATTCATAGTGCCTGGATAATGTCTGATTTAAACTATCAGGAAGACGGATTTGATTGTATGCCCACGGTTATCGGTGACGAGCTGATAACCCTGGGCTTTTGTAATTGGTTTTATTATCAAAAATGGTTAATAGTACAAAAGGAAAAAGCGTGATGTTTAATTTTGGGAAAAAAGTGTAATCATTTTTTATGCTGGAATCGTTATATACTATGAAGAAACTCAAAGATAGGTAGGAGGGACTCCTTTGAATTTTGAACAGCGGCGGATTGAAGAGGCCAAAAATGGAGATCTGTCTGCACTAAATGATGTTGTCACAAAATATTATCTTGAGATATACAAGTATTGTTTTTGGCAAACTAAGAATAAAGAAGAGGCAGAAGATATAACGCAAGAAACCTTTTATAAAGCATTTCGTTTTATAAATGCATACAAGAACAATGGATCCTTTCGGGCCTTTTTATACAAGATAGCCCATAATATATGCATTGATCACCAGAGGAAAGCCGGAAATACATATGATGGAGAACTGTTTGAAGTGATATATGAGGATCCTGGATATAAGGAAACGGAAGCATTTATGAATTTTGAAGAAATGCTGGTTTCTCTTAATGATAAACAGAGAGAATTGGTCATTTTACGATTTGGGGAAGACTTATCATTTCGTGAGATTGCTGAAATTACCGGTAGTAAACTTCGAACGGTACAGACAGAGATAAGGCGAGCTTTAAAGAAAATTGAAAAAGATTGGAGGAAGAACAATAGATGAGTAATATATCTGAACAGATCAGAGAAAGATTTGTAAACTCTATACCGGATATTGACGAGAAAGATTTGAAAATTTCTATTGAAAATACCATAAAGAATTGTTCTGTTTCGAACAGTTCTTATAGGAGTTCTTTTTTTGGTGCATCATTACGGCTTTTTAAGTTTATCGGATGGAAAATCTGGCTGGTACAGGGAATCTGTTTATTGTTAATGCTTCGTATATTTATTGGATTAGGTGGAGAGGGGGTGATAAGTATACCCATAGCATCAATCAGGGGGCTGTGTATTATCTCTGCAACTATCCCCTTTATAACGATTCCGTTTATTTATCGATCATTTGAGTATCATATGAATGAAGTGGAAATGTCTGTATATCTATCTTTTGGCAGGCAATTTCTGATCAAGTTTTTGATTATTGGAATAGGTGACATGATCATGCTGGTAAGTGGATTCTGTGTCGCTGTGTTTATACTTAGAGTTCATACAGTGTCTGCTGTTTTATACGGGATGTTACCGTTCCTTTTATTGAAGACAATTATTCTATATGTGCTTTCTCATCATTTACTTGAAAATAAAATTAGATTTTATGGAGCAACATATATATTCTCGGTTATTATTGCTGAGGTTTTTGCAAAATATTATCCGGTGGAGTCAGTTGTTGGGATATCAGTACTAATATGTTTGATTGTAATACTTATTGTATTAATAATAGGTAACCTAAAAATATTGCTGAATTCAGTAAGTTATCAGGAACTTAATCTTTCGGAATAGGGAGACGATTTGTATGGAACTAAGTATTGAAAGTATAACAAAGAATTATTCATCTAAAACAGCTGTTGATAACGTATCAATTAAGATCGGAAGAGGAATCACAGGTTTGCTGGGAGCAAACGGGGCAGGAAAGACCACCCTCATGAGAGTGGTTGCTGACATAATCAAGCCTACTAATGGAAATGTTATGTATGACGGTGTTCCTATTTCAATTCTTGATGCAGAGTATAGAAATATATTTGGATATCTGCCTCAGGAATTTGGTTATTATCCTGAGTTTACGGTAATTGATTATTTAGAGTACATGGCTGCACTAAAAGGACTGACCAAAGTTGCGACCAAAAGAAAAATAGATATGCTTCTGGAACAAATGACGTTAACAGATGTGCGAAAGAAAAGAATTAGCAAACTATCCGGTGGTATGAAAAGAAGAGTCGGGATTGCACAGGCTCTCATAAATGATCCGGAGATATTGATCCTTGATGAACCGACAGCTGGGCTTGATCCTGGTGAACGTATTAAGTTTCGTCAATTATTGTCGGAGTTTTCGCAAAACAGAATTGTTCTTATATCTACACATATAGTATCAGATGTTGAATATATTGCAACCAGACAAGCGATAATGAAAAATGGGAAAATTATCAGGGACGGTAGCACAGAGGATCTGATTACAGAAATGAGTGGAAAAGTATGGGAATGCGCCATTCAGACCAATAGGGTAAAAAATTTGGAGGGTACGATTCCTATTGTTAATCTGAGAAATGTTAGCACAGATATTACAGAGATACGATATATAAGTGAAGGGTCATTGCTAGATGGATCAACGAATGTGTCTCCACGTTTAGAAGATTTATATATGTGGTTGTTTGGACATAGTGAGGAGTGATCAATGAGATTATTGTGTTTGGAAATCAAGAGAATTGTTAAAAGTCGTCTGACAATATGTATGATCGTGATAGCTGTTGTTTTTTCGTTTCTGTTAGCTTATGTTCCGATATGTTTCTATAACTGTGTTAATCCTTCAGGTGATAAGGAATACTTGTCCGGAATTGAGGCGCTTCGCACAATGAAGGAAATCCGGAGTGAGATAGAAGGGGAAATAAGCAATGAAGACATCCGGGAAGCAATCGCCTGCTACCAGGAGGTTACTAAAAAATATGGAGTGGAAAGCGAATATGCTCTTCCAATTGAAGGTAAAATAGAAACGAACAAATATCAGTTCCTCTTTTGGAGAATAAAAGAAGCGTACGGGGATGAAAACGGACTTGGCGCTAATCTGAATACTCTTCAAGTAGATGAGCTGGAAGAGTTTTATACAGCAGTTTATGGCCATCTGCAAAACAATATGCGGTTAGAACAGGAAAAATATCCTTCTGCACAAGAAAATGCATTACATATGTATGAAAGAGTGAGAGTTCCTTATACGTATTATGTTGGAGCTGGCGGTACTGTGCTTGATTATGAAGAGTTACTGATCTTCTTAATTCTTATATGCTGTACTGTTGTAGTTGCTTCTGTTTTTTCAACGGATTATCAGAATGGTGCTGATGATATTCAGCGATGTACAAAACACGGAAGAAGAAAACTAGCTTTAGTGAGGGTTTTGACATCTGTCATTATATCACTTGCGATTTGTGTTTTATGTCTTGGCATATGGGGGATTTCTACATGTATAATCTGGGGAACTAATGGAATGAAGACATCGATCCAGATTTTATATTCTGTAATCAGCTTACCGAATCTGAATATAGGACAACTGATGTGGTTTTTGGGAATTTGTGGAACTACGATGATAATCTCCAGTGTATGCCTGACCTTATTCATATCTTCGCACACTTCAAGGAATATGATATCATTAATCGTATCTATTGCAGCTTGTATGGCACCTATAGCATTAGGGTGGGTATTGCCGGATTATATCATTGATTATCTTAAAGCACTGTTTCCGGCCGGAGGTGTAGGTCTTCAGAATGGCATTTTATATGATTTAACAGATTTTAAGTTTTTGAATGTAGGACCGTTTGCAATTTGGACACCATATCTTATTATGTTTTTTGTAATCATAGAAATACCTTGTTGGATAGGACTCACTATAAGAAGCCACAATAAGCATGAATTGCGTTAATGCTGATACAAATTTTTGAAAAAAGTAGGTTTTCGGTAGGATTTCGGTAGGAAAGTGGTAGGTTTTGAGTATTTTATTCTCAAAATAAGTGTGTTATATTTACAATGGACAAAGCGAACGGGGAAAACAAAAAACACCCGAGCCGCCGAGTCCATTTTCTTTTGCAAAAGAATACCGGCAATGATGAGCGTCAGATCATGACTTCGAAAGAGGTTGTGAGCCTGGCGCTTTTCTTATGCCATCAACCCAAGGCCGAGGATGACGATCCGGAGCCGACACAAAAAGCGAAAGGACAAAACACACTATGGATTATGAATCATTCAAAGAGAAGGACGTAGCGTGCCATAGGATTCTTATGGAAAGGCACTTACTTTAGGAAACTAAGGTAGGTGCTTTTTTGCCATAATAGAAGTATCAAAGCTACTTTGTCCCCTGGGATATTGCATGAAATACCAAAACGGAGTAGTCTCAAGGATAAAGGCAGGGGAGGATCTCATGATCGGAAAAATTTTTGATCCAAGTATCAGTACCGTTCAGACGGAGGATCAGACCGTCAGCTTGAAGGGGCTGTTCATTCCTTTTTTCATCGAACATCTTTTGATGAATCTGATGGGTACCGTCAATACCCTGGTTTTGGGCCACTATTCCGACGATGCCGTGGCCGCTGTGGGCGCAGCCAATCAGGTCATTGGTTTTGTGTTTACTTTCTATGCCGTGGTCAGCGGCGGTGTTTCCATCGTGATCAGTCATCGTCTGGGTGCCGGAGAGAGCGACCGGGCGGAGGATGCTGTTTTCTCGGCGTTGGTCTTTGGGGGACTTCTGTCTATTGTCTGCAGTCTGGCTCTGTCTTTCTGGGCATTTCCCATTATGAAGCTGTTAAATCTGGAGGATCATGTGCTGCAGATGGCGGTCAACTATTTCCGGATCTGTATCCGTTTCTCTTTCTTCCAGGGAATCATGTCGGTCATTTCTGCGGTCATGCGAAGCTATGGCCATCCCAAGCCCGCAGTTTTTGCCTCTCTGGTGATGAACGCGATCAATGCCGCCATGAATTACGTTGTGGTATTCCGGCCCTTTGAGACGCCTTTTGAGGGCGCGGAGGGTATTGCAGTCTCCAACGTGGCAGCCCATCTGATCGCATTGGTGCTTCTTTGCACGCTCTTTGTCACCAGCGGAATCCCGTTCCATATTCGGACCAAGAGTGTACGTTCGCTGTTAGCCATGCGACAGATCATCCATGTGGGAATCCCGGGTGGAATCAGCAATCTGTCCTATTCCTTCTCACAGGTGGTCTCCACGGGGATTCTCGCGGCGCTGGGCACCATTGCCCTTTCTACGAAGATTTATGTGGCATCCATTGTCTTTTACGTCTATGTGGTCAGCCTTTCTTTGGGTATGTCCACATCCATTCTGGTGGGATGGATGGTCGGAGCCAAAGAATATGACAGAGCCTATCGCTTAAACCAGATGGTCATGCGTTTTTCCCTGCTGGTCAACGGCAGCCTTTCCATTCTTCTCTATATTTTCCATGAGCCTCTTTTGTCTCTTTTTACATCCAATCCAGAGATCCTTGCCATGGCAAAGGGGATTCTCCTCATTGATATTTTTGTGGAGATTGGCAGAGCCATGAATCACATAGAGTGCAATTCCCTGCAGGGGGCCGGGGATGTTATGTTTCCCATGGTGGTATCCATCCTGTCCTGTTGGGTCATGAGCATTGGTCTTTCCTATGTATTTGGAATTCTTCTGCATATGGGGCTTTACGGTTGCTGGCTGGCCTTCATGGTAGATGAACTTTTCCGCGGAACCCTCTTTTTTCTGCGCTTTAAGAGCAAACGATGGATGCGGGCGAAGATCTGATGCTGCTTTGGAATCTTAGCAGATATCCCATTGACTTTCTAAAAGTAATCATGTAATATCTGTTTTTGGAGAAATGATAATTAGATTATCGATAATCAAATAATCTAATTATCTTAATTTTTGCACATAGGTTAGGGGAATCTAACTTTGATCAGATTTAACAACGTTTCATTTCAATATGGGGAAGAGGTATGTACTGACCAATCGACGATCTCCGGCATCGATCTGAACATTGAAGATGGTCAGGTAGTGGTGATAACGGGAGAATCGGGCTGTGGCAAAACTACCATCGGAAGACTGGTAAATGGCTTATCCCCTCATTTTTATGCAGGACAGCTTCAGGGGGAAGTATCGGTGGAAGGAACGGATCCATCCACCAGGGAACTGTATGAAACAGCCAGGTATGTGGGTAGTATTTTCCAGAATCCCAGAACCCAGTTCTTCAACGTGGATACCACCAGTGAGATCACTTTTTCCTGTGAAAATCAGGGCATGGATCCGGATGAGATCAGAGAACGCTTATCACGGGTGGTAGAGAATCTGAATATTTCCAATCTGCTGGATCGCAGCATATTCCAGTTGTCCGGAGGACAAAAACAGAAAATCGCGTGCGCATCCATTGCCATGTCGGATGCCGGGATCATTGTCATGGATGAGCCTTCATCCAATTTGGACCTGCAGGGGATTGAGGATCTGAAGCAGGTGATCGAGACCTGGAAAAGCCAGGGGAAAACCATTCTGATCGCAGAGCACAGGCTGTATTATCTGAAAGACTTAGTGGACCGACTGGTGATCATGAAGGAAGGACGGATCCACTCCGTACTGGATAAATCCAGGATCGGGCAACTTTCGGGGAAGGAGATGCAGGCCATGGGACTGCGTACCTTTTCCATGGAAGACTTGTTCCGACAGGACCTGCCAAAGAAGAAGGATCTTCATCAGAACGCATCGGGCAGAGAAATGCATAAATGTACGGCACAGGATTTTGCCATTCGCTCCATGAGATTCCGTTACGGGAGATCGGGAGAAGGCATTTTGATCCGCCAGACGGATCTGCGAGCCGGAGAGATCACGGCACTTGTGGGGTTAAACGGTGCCGGAAAATCTACCTTTGCCAAATGCCTGTGCGGCCTGAATAAAAAAAGCAAAGAAGATATCCGGCAGGGAGGCAAGGTACTGAACAAGGCGGCCAGAGTGCGGAAAAGTTTCCTGGTAATGCAGGATGTAAATACGCAGCTGTTTGCAGACAGTGTGTTAAATGAAGTGCTGTTATCCCTGAGAGAAAAGTATGGAAAAGCCTATGACCCTGTGGCACAGGAAAAAGAGGCCATGGATATTCTGCGGATGATGGATCTGGAGGAGTTCAGGGATCGACATCCGATCTCATTATCCGGTGGTCAAAAGCAAAGAGTTGCCATCGCAGGAGCCATCGCGGCGGATAAAGAGCTGATCGTGTTTGATGAGCCCACCAGCGGCCTGGATTATAAGCATATGGCCGAAGTTTCGTCCGTGATGAAATTGCTGGCAAATATGGGGAAGACCATTGTGGTCATTACCCATGATATGGAGCTGATCTTATCTGCCATGGACCGGGTGATCTGCCTGGAAAGGGGAGAAGTGGTAGATGATTATGCCTTAACGGATGATACCAAGAGGCGGCTCTATGAGTATTTCTATAAAGTAACAGGATATGGATCGATGAGTAACAACATTGGTTTGGTATCAATAAATCATTCGGAGGATGAATATGAAAGACAAAAAGTTGCAAACTAAAGACTTGATCATGGCAGGTGTATTTGCGGTGCTGTATGTGGCACTGATCTGCATTCTGGCATCCGTTACCGGTATGTTTATTCCGGTATATCTGGTGCTGCCGCTGATCGCCGGCGTGATCCTGGGACCGGTTTATACACTGTATATTTCCAAGGTACCTAAGATGGGCGCAGTACTGATCCTGTCCGTGCTGGCAGGATTCGTAATGTCAGCTTCTTCCATTATGGTGCTGGTGTATGTTGTAGCATTGGGTATTATCGCACAGCTGATCCTTTCCCGGACAGAATATAGCGAAAAGGGGATCCGTCTCAGTTATCTCGTATTTGCTTGCGCAACGGAGGGACCGTTCCTGTCGCTGTTCTTTGCCAGAGAAGGTTTCTTAAATACCTGCCTTCAGTATTACGGAGAAGAATACGTGGCTAAGATCGATGCAGCAACTCCGTTCTGGTTCCTGTTTGTACAGATCGGACTGGCGCTCATTGGCGGTTACATCGGTGGCCGCATTGGAGTAGCGATGAATGCAAAGCACTTTAAGAAAGCCGGAATCGCATAATGTTTAATGAGTTTTCCTTTCAGGGTAACGGATTTATCAAGATCGATCC
>JAIKYN010000215.1 GCA_024683155.1 Lachnospiraceae bacterium
TTTTTTATGCGGATAACAGGACTTGAACCTGCACGGTCGCCCACTGGAACCTAAATCCAGCGCGTCTGCCAATTCCGCCATATCCGCTTAGAACCGCTTCATTATATCAATGGAGCGGAAATGATGTCAATATGACAGATCGGAGCTTTAAACAGGCTCCGCTTCCGTGTGTTCTCCGATGTGGTCGATCTTCTGCTTCCGGATACGGATAAGGAACACTGTGGTAAGGATCAGGGAGGACACTTCCGCAATGGGGAAGGACCACCATACCATGTTCACATCGCCGGTAAGAGACAGAAGGTAAGCTGCAGGCAGCAGGATAAGAAGCTGACGGCAGATGGAGTTGATCATGCTGTATACCGCATCACCCAGAGCCTGGAATAAACTTCCGGTAACGATGGCATAACCGGCTACCAGGAAGCTGGTGCTGATGATCCGAAGCGCCGGAACACCGATGCTGATCAGGTGATCAGAGGCGGAGAACAGCTTTAAGAGCTGTGCGGGGAAGATGTTAAAGATCAGAAAACCGACCACCATAATGGACACGGCATATACCACCGCGATCTTATGGGTCCTTATTACCCGCTCTTTGTTCTGCGCTCCGTAATTATAAGCGATAATGGGAACCATACCGTTATTTAAACCGAAGACCGGCATAAATACAAAGCTCTGGAGCTTGAAGTAGATACCAAATACTGCTACGGCAGTGGAACTGAAGGTGATGAGGATCTTGTTAAAACCATATACCATAACGGAACCGATGGCCTGGATGACCATGGAAGGCACGCCAATGGAATAGATGTTGGCGATGATGTGCCCGCTTGGCTTAAAATGCCGTAGGGATATCTGTACTTCATGATTTTTCATACGGTTAAAATAAATGGCAAATACAGCGGCACAGATCTGTCCGATGACCGTTGCGGTTGCGGCACCTTTTACCCCCATCTCCGGAAAAGGTCCTATACCGAAGATCAGGACGGGATCCAGGATCAGATTGATGATGGCACCTGCTCCCTGGGTATACATGGTATAAATGGTCTTGCCGGTAGCCTGCAGGAGACGCTCAAAGGTTGCCTGGAAGAAGATACCGAAGGATACGACACAGCAGATGGTGAGATAATCCACACCATATTGCTGAATGGCCCGGGATACGCCCTGGGTTGCATAGAAGGGCTTTACTGCCAAAAGTCCAACCACGAGGAACACCAGATAGCTGACAAAGGCCAGGAAGATACCGTTCTCAGCCACCAGATTGGCAGCTGCGAAGTCTCTTTCGCCCAGGTGTCTGGACAGCAGGGCATTGATACCTACTGCGGTACCGATGGCCACAGCGATCATAATGGACTGTAAGGGAAATGCAAGGCTGACAGCGGTCAGAGCATCCTCACTGATCTGAGCGACAAAGATAGAATCTACTATATTATAGAGCGCCTGCACCAGCATGGAAGCCATCATAGGCAAAGACATGGACAGCAGCAGTTTGTTAATGGGCATATATCCCATTTTGTTTTCGGGCATTGTCTGTTGAGAAGACATAGATACTCCTTTCCTTTAAAAAATAAAATCCCCGAAAGCACATGCTTTCAAGGATTTCACCCTCAATCACAATATTAGTAATCGAATGAAATTAGATATACACACAGTTCGAAGTCTCGTGCGTATGAGCTGGGCTAACCAGATTCGAACTGGTGAGTGCAGGAGTCAAAGTCCTGTGCCTTACCGCTTGGCGATAGCCCAAAGGAAAATCTCCTGTAAATAGAAAAAGAGGGTGGATAGAGGGACTCGAACCCTCGATCTCCAGAACCACAATCTGGCGCGCTAACCAACTGCGCCATACCCACCATACAATAAAATGCAACGACTCTTCTCGAACATATAAGGGATCGGAATCAGCTGCATATAACGTGCCCGAAGGGATTCGAACCCCCGACCCACGGCTTAGAAGGCCGTTGCTCTATCCAGCTGAGCTACGGACACATAAAAGCAGGTGATGGGAATCGAACCCACGTATTCAGCTTGGAAGGCTGATGTTCTACCATTGAACCACACCTGCATCATTCAAACGTCGGGGCGACAGGATTCGAACCTGCGACCTCCTGGTCCCAAACCAGGCGCTCTACCAAGCTGAGCCACGCCCCGCTTTCGAACTCCGGTCTTTGACCGTGACGCAAAGATTATTATAACGAAAGAGGATTGCGGTGTCAACAACAAATCTTTGGGTCAAAATCGGCAAAATGTCAGAGTAAAAGCACTGAAAACTTGTGAATTTTCACAAATTATTGTACCATGATAGAGTACAACTTGAGTCTTTGACAGAAAGATCAGCTGTACAATATGTACGGGGCGGAGGGATCAATGGATATCAGAAAAGTAATGCTGGTCGTGGACGACAGTAAGACCAACAGAGCGGTATTAAAAGGAATATTCAGCGATTCATATAATGTATTGGAGGCGGAGAACGGTCAGGTTGCCATTGAGATCCTGGAGAAGAATCCGGTGGCGGTGATGGTTCTGGATATCAGTATGCCCATCATGGACGGTTTCGAAGTGCTTCGCCAGATGAAGGCCAAGGGCATGCTTACCTATGTTCCGGTTGTGGTGAACAGCGCCTTCGGACAGGATGAAAATGAGTTAAAGGCATTGGAACTGGGAGCGTCCGATTTTATCCGGAAGCCTTATAACAATGCCATCGTAAAGCGCCGCGTGGAAAATGTGCAGTCCGTGGTCCTCTATGAGACCACCCGTTCCAAACGGAAGAAGGACCTGGAGCGCATGGAACGTATGCGTTTCTTAATGGAGAGGGATCACCTCACCGGTATTTATAATCGTGACAGCTTCATACAGAAGACCACGGAACTGATGGAGACCATCGACGTAGAGGATTACCTGCTGGTATCCATTGATATTCATCAGTTTAAGGTGATCAATGATGTATTCGGAAGTAAGGTGGGCGATTCCGTTCTTTGCAGACTGGCGGGAGCCATTGCCAGACGGATGGACCGGGAAGACTGCGTCTATGGACGTGAAGGCGGCGATCACTTTATGATCTTCTACCCGCAGTCCATTATTTCCCCGGAGGAGCTGTTGGCGGACCTGGAGAAAGGACTTGCTCTGGATACCATGGGCAGTTATCAGGTACGTCTGAAGGTAGGCGTGTACACGGTGGGAAGTCATCATCTTCCGGTAGGTAAGATGATCGATGCGTCCCAGATCGCTTTGTATACCAAGGGTGACAGTATCCTGGGAGAACCGAATTATTTCAATGATACCATGCGTGACCAGCTGATGGATGAGCAGGAGCTGGTGGCGCAGATGCAGCAGGCCCTGGATGAGCATGAGTTCAAGGTATATTTCCAGCCGGTATTTGATGCCAGAGAGAAGAAGCCGGT
>JAIKYN010000247.1 GCA_024683155.1 Lachnospiraceae bacterium
CTTCGCACCTTCGGAACCGGTGAAAAAGCCCTGGCAGGAACCATCGCAGGTCTTGCCAACCGCCTGGTAGCTTCCCTTCATCCGCTGCTTTCTGTAAACAGAAAGGAAATGAAGCTTCATGGAGTTAAAACTCTCGGATAATATCAAGAAATATCGCAAGCAAATGGAACTGACCCAGGAAGATCTGGCCGAAGCCTTCGGCGTTACCGTGGGCGCCGTTTCCAAATGGGAAAAGGGGGCCAACGTTCCCGATGTGATGACCATGATGGAGCTGGCCAATTTCTTCAATATATCGGTGGATGAGCTCCTTGGCTATGACCTCTCTTCCAAGAACGTGGAGGATATGTGTAATTCCATTGAAAAGCTCTACGATTCCCATGCTTACGAAGAAGCCGAGCAGGAAGCCCGGGAAGCCATGATCCGCTATCCCCATAACTTCACCGTTCTCTATACCTGCGGCAATCTCTATTACTATCAGTCGTTCAAGGGAAGCGATGCAAAAGCCTCTGCGACCCGTGCCATAGAGATCTACGAAGAAGCCCTGCGCCTCTTTTCCCAGAACAAGGATCCCGACATCAGCGAATTCCAGATCAAGCTGAAGATCGCGGATATGTATAAACGCTCCGACCCGGAAAAATCCCTGAAAAAGCTGGAAGAGATCAACTACAACGGTCTTCTCAGCCGCGAGATCGCCGGCACTCTTATGGAAATGGGCCGCCGGGAAGAGTCCCTGGAGCAATATTCCATTGCCCTCATCACCAATTTCGCGGAGCAATACGAAGTCTTAAATAATACCGCCTTAAGCCTGGCATCCTCCGGAAAAGCCTCCGACATCAGGAAAGCGCTGGAAATGACCGACACCGCCTGCCTCATCCTGGACGCTTATTCCGTTCCGGGAGAAGTGAATTACCTCAGTAAATTAAAGGCAGTTCTCTACATCCTGAAGGCCTGGTGGCAATCCTGTCTGGGGGATTTTGCTGCCATGGAAGTTTCCGTCAAAGAAGCTTACCGCCTGGCCACCCTCTTTGATGAAGCAAAGCTTCCGGACGATATCGCCGGCAGTATCCGTTACAGCTTTTTCCGCAAAAAGAACCTGAAAACCTACGATACATTGGGCATCACCGCCCGGGAAGGCATCGAAGCCATCTTCGCGGAAGAACCGGATGCCAAAACAAAGAAAAACTACAAGCACATGGCCAAAGTGGTGGAATGCTGGAATCAGCTGAAATCACAATGATCCCGAAGTCCTGATCTGTACCCTCTTTCGCGGACAATGATAGAATTCCCCTTAGGTAGACAAAGGAACTATCCAGCATCTACTTAAGGGGATTTTTTTCTTGTTCCGCAGTGGATATGCAACTTAGACACGGGTAAGTGCAACTTGCGCACATTTCCCTGCATCCTTCTGTAGCGTCTGGTAAGGTTAAGGCATCAAAGGAAATCAAGGAGAACAAACCCAATGAAACGTAACCTCATCAAAGTATTCACCGTCATTATCTGCATCTTTCTTCTGCTCATCGCTGCGAGCTCTGTTTTCTTCGGCCACATGGTGGCAGAACAGGTGCTGCACCCCAATCGCGGCGTTGACACCCACGATAACAGCGTAAAGCAGCTGGCCAAATGGGGATACGATCTGGACGGCTTTATGACTCGTTATACCGGCGAAGAGATCTCGGCCGAAGCCGAAGACGGAAACATCGTTCCTGCTACCTACTTTTCCGCAGATAGTGATACCTGCGTGGTCTTAGTCCACGGGGCCGGCGGAGACCGGGTCAGCGTTTATCCTCTGGCAGAGGCCTATCTTCAGCGGGGCTACGATGTCATCGCCCTGGATCAGCGGGGCTGCGGGGCAAATCCCGATGAAGAAGTCACCTTCGGCATCGACGAAGCCCTGGATGTACGCGCCATGGTAACTTATGCACGCACTGAACTGGGTGCAGAGAACGTCCTGGTCCACGGCCAGTCCATGGGCGGCCAGACCGCAGCCCTCTATGCTTCCGGCGTAACACCCGGTGAAGTAAATGCCGCCGATGCAGTGATCTGCGACAGCCCCGTTCCCGGCATGGAATACATGGTCCGTTCCGTCATCGGCGAGGACGAGGAAGGGACCGACTCCTCTTTGTGCGATTACCTGATCGCTACCAGCAATCTGTATATGAAGCTATTCTACGGTGTGGAATATGCAGAAGGAGATACCATCGCTCAGGTGGCAATGAATAAACTTCCCATGCTGATCATCGTCTCCGACCAAGATGAAGTGTGTCTCCCTCACATGGTGGAGAAGATCTATGATAATATAACTTATGAAGCCAAAGAGATCCAATATGTAAATGGTGGCCACATTGAGGGCATCATCAACGATCCCGAAGGATACATGAACGGTGTGGAAGGATTTCTTAATACCATTGGCTTCTAAGGAAACCTATGAAGCTTAACTTATTTGAAAACAGAAATTACGCCGACGAGCACGTCGACATTTATTTTCAGCAGATGCGTCCGGTGATCCGGCAGCTGATCAATGTGGCTAATTCCGACCATCCCGTTCTTGCAGGCCGCGTCGCCGATGAGGAGATGGATGATGGGGAAGAAATCCTGCTGGATCCTACAGAGATCTATTACCTGGATTCCGTGGACCGTAAACTCTTTGCCTATACACAGCAGGGCGTTTACCGGCTGATGGGTACCTTATCGGCCTGTGAAGAAATGCTGTGGAATTACGGCTTTGTCCGCGTCTCCAAGTCGAACCTTATTAATATCTACAAGATCCGCCTCTTAAAGCCCGACCTTAA
>JAIKYN010000266.1 GCA_024683155.1 Lachnospiraceae bacterium
TCTCATAATACCTCGAATTTATATCCGATGCCCCAGATGGTGGCAATGCGCCAGCCTTCGTGGTCACTGATCTTTTCACGCAGACGCTTGATGTGAACATCCACCGTACGGGTATCGCCTACGTATTCGTAGCCCCAGATCTGATCCAGTAGCTGCTCTCTGGTATATACATGGTTGGGAGAAGCGGCCAGGAAATATAAAAGCTCCAGTTCCTTGGGAGGCATCTCCACGTTGTGTCCGTTATACAGCACGGAATAATTGGTCAGGTTGATGATGAGATCCGGGTATTCCACCCGTTTCTCCTGCACGGTCTCTTCTACGGCGGCCACCGGCTTGGTCCTTCGAAGCACCGCTTTTACGCGGGCAACCAGTTCCTTGGAGTCAAACGGCTTTTCCATGTAGTCATCAGCTCCCAGCTCCAGTCCCAGCACCTTATCGAAGACTTCGCCCTTGGCGCTGAGCATGATAATGGGGGTAGTAGACTTGCTGCGGATCTCCCGGCAAACCTGGTAACCGTCGATCCCCGGCAGCATGAGATCCAGCAGGATCAGCTGCGGTGCATAGGTGTCAAATTCCTGCAGGGCACTTTCTCCGTCGTTGACGATCAAGGTATCAAAACATTCCTTGGTCAGATACAGAGAGATCAGCTCTGCAATATTGTTATCATCATCTACGATCAAAATCTTCTGTTTTGCTGCCATGCTCTACCCCTTTTCTCTCATTTTTTAAATTCTGCAATTGTCACGCCGGCATCCCCTTCTCCAAATGCTCCCTGGCGGAAGGAATCCACATGCTTGTTTCTTCTGAGATACTGCTGCACTGCACTTCTGAGTGCCCCGGTTCCTTTGCCGTGCACGATACGCACACTGCTAAGGTGCGCCAGATATGCATCATCCATATATTTATCCAGTTCCATCACCGCTTCATCCACGGTCATTCCCAGCAGATTGATCTCCGGGGAAATGGAAAAGCTCTTTCCGGCTGCCACTTTCTTTCCGGAAGACCGGGACGCTTTGCCGACACCCTGAATGGTAAAGGTATCTTCCTGCAGCAGGACAATGTCCCTGATATTAGCCTGACTGCGCATGATACCGCACTGTACAAAGAGATTGCCCTTTGCATCGGGAAGAGATGAAACCGTTCCCTTAAGGCCCACGGAGAGGATCTTCACTGCATCGCCCAGACGCAGCTCTCCGGCTTTCACATTGCCCTGAGGGGTCTGCACCCGTGCCGATAATTTACTGTTCTTATCCTTGATCTTCTCCCGCACTTTCTGACGGGACTTCTCCAGATCCCGGATGTCCGTACCGGTGCCGGCTTCCTGGAAGGTTCGGATGGTTTCATCTGCCATATCCTTTGCTTCCTGAAGGATCTGCCTGGCTTCCTCGTTGGCTTCCCGAAGGATGGCTTCCTTATTGGCTTCCAGCTTCTCCTGACGGCTTTCCAGCTGTTTCTTTAAGGTCTCGATCTCCTCTTTGTAAGCGGTGATCTCCAGCTGTTCTTTTTCTATGGTCACACGGCTCTTCTCCAGATCCGCGATCATGTCTTCAAACCGGGTATTCTCCTGGCTGATCTGCTCTTTGGCGGCATCGATGATGTCATCGGAAAGGCCCAGCCGTTTGGAGATGGCAAAAGCATTACTCTTTCCGGGAATACCAATGAGCAGACGGTAAGTAGGCCGCAGGGACTCTACATCAAATTCACAGCAGGCATTCTCCACACCGGGCGTACTTAAGGCATATACCTTCAGTTCGCTATAATGGGTGGTTGCCATGGTACGGATTCCCTGCTGATGCAGATGATCCAGCACCGCGATGGCAAGGGCGGCTCCCTCCGTCGGGTCCGTTCCTGCTCCCAGCTCATCAAAAAGGCACAGGCTATGGCTGTCTGCTTTCTTTAAGATCTCCACGATGGTCACCATATGAGAGGAAAAGGTACTTAAAGATTGCTCGATACTCTGCTCATCGCCGATATCCGCATACACATCGTGAAAGAATGATAATTCCGAACCATCTCCCGCAGGGATATGTAACCCTGCCTGGCCCATTAAAGTCAGAAGACCTACGGTCTTAAGGGACACAGTCTTACCGCCGGTATTAGGGCCGGTTACCACCAGCAGATCAAAATCTTTTCCAAGGTTTACGGAAATGGGCACTACCTGATCCTTGGAGATCAATGGATGACGTGCCTTCTTTAAATCGATCTTCCGGTCGTTACGGAAAATAGGCTTGATGGCATTCTGCTCCAGTGCCAGAGCGGCTCTTGCAAAGATAAAATCAAGTTCTGACATGATTGTCATATTTGACTGAAGCTGGGGACAAAATTCAGACGCCTGTGTACTGAGATCCTGCAGGATCTTCTCGATCTCCTGTTTTTCCTGCAGCTCCAGTTCCCGAATGTGATTATTTAGTTCTACAACAGCGGTAGGTTCGATAAATAAGGTGGATCCGGTGGCAGACTGGTCATGGACCATGCCTTTCACCATACCCTTATATTCTGCCTTGACGGGAATACAATAGCGGTCATTCCGCATGGTGATCACGGCATCCTGAAGGTAAGTCCTTGCAGAACCGTTGATCAGGCTCATAAGGGCCGCATGGATCTTCTCCCCGGAATGACTCAGTTCTTTCCGCAGTTTGCTAAGGGCAGGAGAGGCATCGTCTTCGATCTCATCTTCTGCCAGAATACAGCGACGGATCTCCGTAGATAACGATGTCAGAGGCTCTAAGAGATCAAAATACTCGGAGAGGGAATCGTTTCCGAATTCTCCGGTTTTTTCTTCGTCAATATCATTCTCTCTTCCTTGCACATTGGAAGGATTGGAGTTTCTTCGGTCTGCTCCAAAGTCCTGATTACGGTTCCCAAATATATCGTTCACTGCACCCTTGGATTCGTAACGGCCGTAAGATTTCACTCTTGCTACGTTCTCCAATAAGGATGCGATCTGCAAGAGTACTCCTGCGGGAAGGGCACTTCCGATGGCAAGGCTTTTAATGGGACCTCCCAGGTCCTTGTTACTTCCAAAAGAGGTGCTGCCTTTCCGGAACACGCGGCTTACCGCATCTTCTGTCTCCTGCTGCATCTTTAAGACTTTGTTGATATCAGTCATGGGCTGCAGCGCCATGCATTTCTTTCTTCCGGGTTCGGAAGATGCATGG
>JAIKYN010000001.1 GCA_024683155.1 Lachnospiraceae bacterium
CCTTTGAAGAAACGCAGGCGGCGGAGAAGCTGGGCATTGGGATCACGGTGGCCGATATGCTGGATCCCGCCAAAAGCAGCAGCAACGTTTATCTGCTTAGTTCCAATCCGGATGTGATGCGGGTGGAGCATGATTGCAGGACCTGTACCATGAAGGAATGCGTGCTGCGGAAAGACTGAGAGCGACATGAATATTACCGTGATCGAGAGCGGAAAAGTGCATACAGACGGTTCGGTGCAGGGAAATGGGCGGCAGTATGCCTTTGACCCGGGAGATGGGCGCAACCTCCTGCACTGCCTCAGGGAGCTGGGCATCTCTGTGCCCAATGACTGTGGCGGAAACGGACGATGCGGGAAATGTAAGGTGTTCTTCCCGGAGGGAGCGCCGGAGGCTACGGAAGGGGACCTGGAGAAGCTTTCCCCGGAAGAGCTGGAGCTGGGGTATCGTCTTGCCTGCATGCATGCGCCCGGGGAGGATATGGTGATCGTGATCCCGGAATCCGGGGAGGATGCCATGGAGATCCTGGGAACGCAGGTCCATACTACGGATGCCGGGAAACCGGGTATGACTGAGCCTATGGCTTCTGCAGATATGGGAATCATCAGGGGGAAAGAAACGGAAGATTTGCAGGAGGATAAATGCCCTGACGACAATTACCGTTTTGCCATAGACCTTGGAACAACCACGGTGGTGGTTGCTTTGCTTAAGGGTACGGAGGTGATTGGAACGGAGGCCTGCGTCAATCATCAAAGACGCTTCGGCGCGGATGTGATCAGCCGTATTCAGGCATCCATGGAAGGAAAGGGAGAGGCACTGCGGGAGATCATCCTGGATGACCTGATGGGAGCCATGGAGAAGCTGAAAGAGCGCCTGCATTTGTCAGAGAACTGTATCAGGCAGGTGATAATTGCGGGAAACACTACCATGCTGCATCTGCTGCTTGGGTATCCTTGCGCTGGGCTTGGACACGCGCCTTTTAAGCCGGTGACCCTGGAGATGGGCCGGGATTCTTTCGATTCTGTGTTCGGTAGAAGAAACTTTAACAATGATGGTAAAATTGCATGGGAGGTTTTGCTCTTCCCGGGATTTTCTGCTTTTGTTGGTGCAGATATTATATCTGGATTATATTTTTGCGACATGCAAACCGTTTCTGCAAACCGGTTGCTGGTGGATCTTGGGACCAACGGAGAGATGGCGCTGGGGAACAATAAGAAGATCTATGTAACGTCCACGGCGGCAGGCCCTGCTTTTGAAGGAGGGAATCTGTCCTGTGGTGTGGGAAGTATTCCGGGGGCGGTCTGCCATGTGGGAGAAGACGGGATCACAACCATTGGTGATAAGACGCCTATCGGATTATGCGGCACCGGTGTGATCGAAGCGCTGGCTTATATGAAGCGTCATGGAATCATGGATGAAAACGGTCTGTTGCAGGGAGACTTCTTTGAGACAGGTTATAACATATGCGGGAAATTCGGTCCTAAGGTGGTGATCACCCAGGAAGATATCCGGCAGGTGCAGATGGCGAAGGCCGCCATTCGTGCCGGGATCGAGATACTGAGCCTGCGAAGCGGCATTTCCTGTGAGGAAATCGACGAACTGGCGCTGGCCGGCGGATTCGGCTATTATCTGGATACGGAGGCGGCAGTAGAGATCGGCATGCTGCCGAAAGAAATGGCGGGTAAGATCCGTGCAGTGGGCAACAGCTCGCTGGAAGGCGTGATCCGCTACGGAAGAGAGGCTGCGGCAGGAAGAGAAGAAGCCCAGGAAGAGATCTTAATGAAGATCCAGGGGCTGGGAGAAGAGATCTCCCTGGCAGAAGATCCTCTGTTCCGGGAGAAGTTCCTGGAGTATATGCGGTTTTGAGGGCTTCAGGAGGCCCCCAGCCACTTGTTGCGATACTCGGAAGGGGTCATGTTTTCGGCGATCTTGAACTGTTTGATAAAGTAATTGGTATCCGGGACACCGATCTCTCCTGCGATGTCACCGATGTGAAGGTCGGAGAAGCGCAGAAGCTCCTTGGCTTTGGTGATCCGCTTGTTGCGGATGTAATCGGTGATGCTTTCGCCGTATTTTTTCTTGAATTCCCGGCAGAGATGGTACTTGGAGATATAGAAGGCGGCACTTAGATCGTCCAGACTGATCTTC
>JAIKYN010000005.1 GCA_024683155.1 Lachnospiraceae bacterium
ATCTCATCATTGGGTCGATCCTTGCGGTCCAGCTTTGTGGTCCAGGGCGCCTGGGATGCTTTTAATAAAGTTCTGGGCTCTTCCACAGCATGGGTCAGATCCTTGCTCAGTTTCATGGCGCAGATCTCACCGTCGGTGACCTGTACCCATTCGTGGGAAAAGACAATGTAAGGTTCTCCGTCCTCTTCATAGAAGGTTCCGTCCAGGCATTCCCAGTCTCTGGGAGTGACGGGGCCTTCACTGACAGGTACAAACCGTCCGTCCGGGGTATCACAGACAAAGATCTGTGTTCCTCTGCAGACACCCTCTGCCTTTAAAGATGCAAACAGATAGAATCTGCCGTTATATTTGTGTACTTCCGGTGCCCAGTAATTACGATCGGCCCAGAAATCCGGTGTCTTTTCAAAGATGCGGATGGGTCCCTCAAACTCCACCAGATCCCTGCTCTTGTAACAATCGAATTTATAGCCCTCTCTCCAGACATTTTCGTCGGTTCCGTACAGATAGTAAGTGTCTCCCTCCAGTAAAACAAAGGGATCACGCATTTGGATCTCATTAGCTTTCATTTTTGTCTCCTTCGGCTGTTTTCCCCTCAAGCCTGCAATTATTTATTATACAGAAAGATGGGGCAAATTACCATGCGCCGCACAACGAAAAAACTCCCCTGCCGTTTCCGGCAGGGGAGCCTTTATGCCCTCAGGGCTTTTTTATGAAACTATGCCGCAATCTGCATTAGTCGTTGCCATACAGAGTTACTAACTTCTGCAGGTAATCGTAACGCTCTTTTGCGTGCTCCTCGGATGCTACATACAGAGCTTCTGCATTGGCAGGATTTGCCTTGGACAGAGATGCATAACGAACCTCGCCCTTGATGAAATCCTGATAGCTCTCGGTAGGAGCCTTGCTGTCGAAGGTGAACTTCTTCTCAGCAGCAGGATTGAAGCGGAACAGATGCCAGTAACCAGCCTGAACAGCCAGCTTCTCTTCGGTCTGAGCCTTGCCCATGCCCTTCTTGATACCATGGTTGATACAAGGAGCGTAAGCAATGATCAGGGAAGGTCCGGGATATGCTTCAGCTTCTGCAATGGCCTTAACGGTCTGTGCATAATCAGCACCCATGGAGATCTGTGCTACATATACATAACCATAGCTCATTGCGATACTTGCCAGATCCTTCTGCTTAACAACCTTACCGCCTGCAGCGAACTGTGCTACAGCACCGGTAGGTGTAGCCTTGGAGGACTGTCCGCCTGTATTGGAATATACCTCGGTGTTAAATACGAAGATGTTGATATCCTGACCGGAAGCCAGCACGTGGTCTACACCGCCGAATCCGATATCATATGCCCATCCGTCACCACCGAAGATCCACTGGGACTTCTTAGCAAGGAAATCTTTATTCTTAACAATGTCCTTGGATACTTCATCGGAAGCACCTGCCAGAGCAGCTACCAGCTTATCGGTAGCAGCGCCGTTGGTAGCACCAACCTCGAAGGTATCTAAGTATTCCTGAGCAGCAGCCTTAACGTCAGCGGAAGCATCTCCGTTCACCAGGCTTTCAACCTGCTCTTTTAATCTTTCACGGATCGCATTCTGAGCCAGTAACATACCGTAACCGAACTCAGCATTATCCTCGAACAGAGAGTTATCCCATGCAGGACCCTTGCCTTCCTTATTTACGGTATAAGGAGTGGAAGGTGAAGAGTTACCCCAGATAGAGGAGCAACCGGTAGCATTGGCGATGTACATACGATCACCAAACAACTGGGTAACTAACTTAGCATAAGGTGTCTCACCACAACCTGCACAAGCACCGGAGAACTCCAGTAAGGGCTGCTTGAACTGAGATCCCTTAACGGTAGTAGCCTTGAACTTCTCAATAACGTCAGGCTTCTCATCCAGAGTTACTGCATAGTCGAAGTTCTTCTGCTCATCAACAGCCTTGTCAAGAAGAACCATGGACAGAGCCTTTTCACCCTGCTTGCCGGGGCAAACATTCTCGCAGGAACCGCAACCGGTACAATCCAGAGCGGATACAACGATGGAGAACTTCTTGCCGGGCATACCCATCATATCAAGAGTAGCCATTCCTTCAGGAGTCTTAGCAGCTTCATCCTCTGTCATAGCAACCGGACGGATTGCTGCGTGAGGGCATACATAAGAACAGAAGGTACACTGGATACACTTCTCGGGATTCCATACAGGAACGCTGACAGCGATACCACGCTTCTCGTAAGCTGCTGTACCGGAAGGAGTGGAACCATCCACATACTTGCCTGCAACGGATACAGGGATGTTGTTACCTTCCTGTGCATTAACCTTACGCTGAATATCATTTACAAATGCATCTGCATCTGCTCTTCCGCCGGATACGGGAGCGCCTTCCAGACTTTCGTCTGCTGCGTTCTTCCAGGACTCGGGAACATCTACCTTAACAACGCCGGTAGCACCTGCATCGATAGCTGCCCAGTTCTTCTTTACAACATCTTCACCCTTACGTCCGTAAGTAGCCTGCGCTGCTGCCTTCATCAGTTCATTTGCCTTGTCGGCAGGAATGATACCGGTCAGCTGGAAGAATGCGGACTGAAGAATGGTATTGATACGGGTAGGTCCCATGCCGGTCTCAATACCGATCTTAACACCGTCGATGGTGTAGAACTGGATATTGTTCTCAGCGATGTATCTCTTAACCTGTCCGGGTAAGTGCTTCTCAAGTTCCTCTGCGTTCCATGCACAGTTCAAAAGGAATGTTCCGCCGGGAACCAGTTCCTGAACCATGTTGTACTTACGCATGTAGGAAGGATTATGACAAGCTACGAAGTTCGCCTGCTTGATCAGGTAAGTAGACTTAATGGGCTTCTTACCGAAACGCAGGTGGGACATGGTAACACCACCGGACTTCTTGGAGTCATAATCAAAGTATGCCTGTGCATACATGTCGGTATTATCACCGATGATCTTAATGGAGTTCTTGTTTGCACCAACGGTACCGTCAGCACCCAGACCCCAGAACTTGCAGTTGAAAGTTCCTTCGGGAGTGGTAACAGGATCCTCGCCAACCTTCAGAGACAGATTGGTTACATCATCGTCAATACCAATGGTAAATCTCGGCTTCTCAGTGTTGCGGAATACAGCAATGATCTGACCGGGAGTTGTATTCTTGGAACCAAGACCGTAACGACCTGTGTAAACAGGAGTGGTCTCGAACTGTGTTCCCTTAAGAGCTGCAACAACGTCTAAGTACAGAGGCTCGCCGATGGAACCGGGCTCCTTGGTACGATCCAGAACGCTGATGGTCTTAACGGAAGCAGGAATAGCCTTAACCAGTGCTTCTGCGGAGAAAGGTCTGTACAGACGAACCTTGATCACGCCGACCTTCTCGCCCTTTGCTGCCAGATAGTCGATGGTCTCTTCGATGGTATCGTTAACAGAACCCATAGCGATGATCACGTGCTCTGCATCTGCTGCACCATAATAGTTGAACAGCTTATAATCGGTACCGATCTTCTCGTTTACCTTATCCATGTACTGCTGAACCAGTTCAGGCAGTGCATCGTAGTAAGGGTTGCAGGCTTCTCTTGTCTGGAAGAAGATATCAGGGTTCTGAGCAGAACCTCTCTGACAAGGATGATTGGGATTCAGTGCGTTCTTACGGAACTCATCGATAGCATCCATATCTACCAGATCCTTCAGATCTTCGTAGTCCCATGTCTCGATCTTCTGGATCTCATGAGAAGTACGGAAACCGTCGAAGAAGTTGATGAAGGGAACCTTGCCCTTAATCGCGGAGCAATAAGCTACGGGGGTTAAGTCCATAACTTCCTGTACACTGGAGCAGCAAAGCATTGCGCATCCAGTCTGACGACAGGCATATACATCGGAGTGATCTCCGAAGATGTTCAGTGCGTGAGAAGCTACGCAACGTGCAGAAACATTAAACACGCCGGGAAGCTGTTCACCTGCTACCTTATACAGGTTGGGGATCATCAGCAGAAGTCCCTGTGAAGCGGTGTAAGTAGATGTAAGTGCGCCTGCTGCAAGGGAACCGTGTACGGCACCTGCTGCACCTGCTTCTGACTGCATCTCTGTTACTTTTACAGTCTGTCCAAAGATGTTCTTACGCTCTTTGGTTGCCCACTCATCTGTATGTTCTGCCATTACAGATGAAGGAGTGATGGGATAGATAGCGGCAACTTCCGTATAGGCATAGGAAGCATGTGCTGCTGCTTCGTTACCATCCATGGTTTTCATTTTTCTCTTAACCATAAAATCTCTCTTCCTTTCTCGTACTGGGATAATTGATACACAAATGAACGCAGAATCGTCCTTCTGCGCTCATTATCGTCCCTGATTTATAAAATATGGGATACCTGTTCTATTGTAACTCTGATTTTATCGAGACTGCAAGCAACATTTTCCGTGTACTGCGGTTGTATTTCCAAATATACAAAGGCATCTTTCCGTAATGGTTCGATGGCAAGGGTAACGCTCTCGGGAAAACCGAATTTCTTAAGTCCCACAGACCAGGTGTTACCGGTATAAAACCAGTCCGCCACTTTCTTTCCGTTCAGGAACAGATCCGCTTCGTCTCCGCTGTAATCGATCTTCAGGAAGGCATCCTCATAATCGGAAGCAGGATAGGTGATATCCAGCTGATACAGATGGAAGGGTTTTTCTTCTCCCGCGGCATCCCGAAGGGTTTTCTCCTCCAGTTCCCGTGCGATAACGGTTCCTGATAAAACGCCCTTATATTCGGCGAAAATATCCGCATCCTCAGGGTAAAAACGTGCTTCCACTTCCTTCTGGCCGGCCAGTACATAGCCTTTCTTTTCCTGATAGATCACACCGCCTGTAAAGGCTAGCACGTCCAAGCCGTCCTTATCTTTGAGCTTAAAAGCGTTCAGCGCATCTGCCCGGGAGATCACATGGATGGCTGCTCCCTGCATCTCATGATCAAAACGGAAGGTGGGTTCATGATCTGCATAGAAGACATACACCGGTTCTTCTCTCTGCAGGATGCAAAGAGGGGTGGCGTCGGCACAGATCAGGGTCGCATCGCCTATCTTCATATTGAAAGGATAGAATCCGTAATCTCCGTCATGAATGTCCATGGCCGGGAAGGTCACTTCGCCGGTTCCCGTATCCACGGTAATGACTTCTCCCGGGTGGTCTGCCATCCGGTAATGTCTTTGATAGTTCCCCACAAACAGATACCCGCTCTCCCCGTTTCTGCGTACCGACGTACGAAGGGACGTAAGGTCGGTGGGTGTCCGGGGATTGCTCTCAGGCAGGAACGTCTTCATCTTACAGAATTCGCTGCCAAAATCTTTCACAAACATGGCATATAATTTGATCTCCCGGAATTTATCGGAGATTTCTCCATATTCGCCGATGGGTCCCTGGAAATCATAACAAAGTTCCGGCAGATCGTTGGGATAGCCGGTGGCTTTGGACTCCTGCAGGGTAGATAACTTTCCTTCCGGATTGGTACCGCCGTGATACATATAATAGCCCAGCAGGTTCACGCCACTTCCCAGTTTTGCCAGGGTCATGGCACCGATGTCCTGTCCGGTGGGCACCGTACGGCGATGCCTGGTATATTGCAGTCCTCCGCCCAGTTCTGCAGTAAGATAGGGGAATTTTGTCTGGTCAAATGTCAGGCTGTCATTGATCCCGTGATCACTTCCGATGGCGTGATCGTTCCGCTCGGTGGTAAACACATAGTTCCCGCTGGGTTCGATCTCGGTGATCCGCTCATCCCAGGGTGCATCACAGTATCCGCCCATGACGGGAATACATCCGCCGGTAACGGCTCCGCCCCAGCCCGTAGCAGAATAGAAGGGCACGATAAATCCCATATCTTCTGCCATTTTGCGCAGGGTGCGCATATGCTCTTCCCCTTTTTCGCCGCCATAGCCACCTACATGACCGTATTCATTTTCGATCTGTACGCCGATGATGGGACCGCCGTCCTTTAAGAACAGACCCCTGGCCTGTTCATAGATCCTGGCATACAGGCGCTCTACCAGCTTTAAATATTCCGGATCGTTGCTGCGAAGATCCAGTCCTTTGGTAAGCAGCCAGTCCGGAAAGCCTCCGTTTCTGGCTTCTCCGTGGCACCAGGGTCCGATGCGCAGCCAGATCTTTGCTCCGCATTCTTTTGCTGCTTCCAGAAAGCCTCGAAGATCACGGTCACCCGTAAAATCAAACTGTCCTTCCACCTCTTCGTGGTGCAGCCAGAATACGTAGACCGATACCACTTCCACGCCGCCTGCCAGCATCTTACGGATCTCCTGCTTCCAGGATGCTTTCGGCACTCTGGAATAGTGGATCTCACCCATGACCGGAAACCAGGGCTGTCCGTTCTTCATCAGATAATCCGGATTATAACTGTACTGATCCATTCCTATACTCTCCCCGCATGATTAACATTGATGGCACCTTTTGTGCCTGTTTTTCTTTCGTTGGTGTTTTGGCACCGTTTGTGCCCGCTTTTCTTTCACAGGTGTTTTGGCACCGTTTTAGTCAAGGCCATAGATGGCGCCGTACTTTTCTTCCAGGTAATCCAGGAAATCATCCGGCGTCAGACTTCTTCCCGTGATCTCACGGATCCAGGTATCGGAGTCAAGACGCGCCGCCCGTTTCCATACATGCTCCTGCATCCAGCGGTTGATGGCAGGGATATCTCCCTTCTCCACCAGAGCCGGCACATCCAGCTCTTGCTTCATGCGATTGTAATACATGGCATTGTACATGTTTCCAAGGGCATACGTAGGGAAATAACCAAACCCGGAGGACCAGTGCACATCCTGAAGGATGCCTTCCGCATCATTCTTCGGGGTAACCCCCAGGTATTCCCTGTATTTCTCATTCCACAAACGGGGCAGCTCTTTAATGTCTGCCTTGCCGTTTACGATCAGCTTCTCCATCTCATAACGGATGATGATATGGAACACATAGGTAAACTCATCCGCATCGGTACGGATCAGGGAAGGCTGTACCCGGTTGACCCCTTCGTACAGCTCCTTCATGGATACGCCCTTCATGGCGTCCGGGAAGGTTTCACACACCTTGTCATAGATCAGGTGAATGAAGCTTTCGCTGCGACCGATGACATTTTCATAAAACCGGGACACGGATTCATGCTGTCCCATGCTTTTTTCTTCATGGAAATGATAATCCCACTCTTCTTCCGGCGCGAACATATCAAAAAGCGCATGCCCGCCTTCGTGGATCACGGAATAAATACTGGAGATAAAGTAGTTGGGATCATAATTGGTAGTGATACGGGTATCCTTCCGTCCCAGGGAATCCGTAAACGGATGCTCCGTGGTGCCGAACATTCCCCGGTTAAAATCATAGCCCATCAGGTGCATCAGGTAAGTAGCCATCTTCGCCTGGGCTTCGTCGCTCACCGGGCGGGACATAAAGTCCGTGCGGATCACCTTTTTGGATGCCCGGATCTTCTCCAGCATGGGCACCATACGTTCCACACAGGTACCGAAGCATTCATCCAGCATCTTCTGGGTCATACCGGGTTCATAGATATCCAGCAGGTTATCATAGGGAACCTTCTTTTTCTTCCGGGTAAGAGAGATCTTCTCCATCTCCACATCCCGTACGGCTTCCAGAGAAGGTGCGAACAGAGAATAATCCCCTGCCTGTTTTGCCTTCAGCCAGTCCACATAGGACTTCTTCAGCACCTTGGTCATGCGATGATCCATGGCCGGCGTGATATCCCGGGTTCGGTTAAATTCCCGGTAAAACCGGTCCACCATGGCTTTTTCGGGCTCCGACAGTTCCTTACGACTGGCGTACAGATCATCCACCGCTTCCAAAAACTTCTTTGTGTGGGTCATACGGAACAGCTGGTTAGACATAAATGCTGCCACTTCGCCTTGTTCTTCCATTCCCTCCGGCGGGCAGGACGTCTCCAGATCAAAGGAGATAATATGCTCTGCATGGTCGTACACTGCAGCCTTATCCAGGGTTTTCTTCATATAATCCAGTTGCTTCTTGGTTTCTGCTTTCAAAATGCCTCCTGTATAAAAACGAATCACTGTATCAACGTAACACGACCGTTACCACCGATTCTCCCGGAATCTCAAAACCATTTGCTTCTTCTGTGGTACCGGAAGCAGTCTGTACCAGATCCTGCTCCTGAGAGGTCGTATAAATCTCATAGGTACTATATTCGTTTTCTCCCTGAATGGCAATCCTTTCTTTCTCCCCGCGATTAATGAAAACACACACCAATTCCTTCTCTCCCTGCGTATTTACGCCGGAAAATGCAACCGGTTTCAAAACAGAATTTCCGTTACTTTCATCCTCGATCTCTACCCGTTCATAACCGGGCCGGATAAACTTACTGTAATTTCCCATGGCCCACAAACGACGGTTGGGTTCGAAGGTCTTAGCCGACACATTTACATAGATCAGACCGTCCCGGTAATCCCCGTCTGCCACCGCTACCCAGTACTGCCAGGAGACGGCATTTAAGATGGTCAGGTCTTCCCAGATCTGATCCGCCAGGTTGAAGGCAGAATCCATGGTATAATCCCGTCCGTTCACCATTTCGCACCACTCGCTCATGGCGATCTTAAGCTCCGGATGGTGCTTTTCCAGCCACTGCATGAACAGCATCTTGGTAGCCTTGTCGGACCAGTAGGAATGTCCGTCGATCACCGTAAAGTAAGAAGCCAGTTCCTCATCGGCCATCATGGCATCGATGTAGTTTTCCGTACTGCTCTTCCACTCGCCGCCTTCCGGTGCAGTGATCTCATAGGTTTCCTCCAGTCCCCGCTCTCTTAATTCCTGCAGGAAGGTCTTTAATACCGCCACCAGTGCTTCCGGCGTATAATGGCATCCCTCCTGGCCGCTGACCCACTCCCACTGAGGTTCATTAATGGGGGAAATGGCCGTCACCGGAATGCCCTCTCCGGAGAAATGCTCAGCCACGTCAAATACATAGGTTGCGAAATCCTCATATTGTTCCGGATCCAGGTTGTCGGTGGATCCTTCATCCATATGGGCCAGTCCGTTGCGGGTCATGGATACCTGAGGAGAATTGCAGAAGAAGATCACCTGCTCAGCTCCTTCCTCCACGCATTTCTTCATAAACCACACCGCATTGGCATCCTTTTCCCAATGATAGGAACCATCCTCTGTCAGGAAGCTTTCCGCCCTTCGATGGGGATCGGAAATATTTCCCGTGCCTGTATCCGCACTGCCCGCACCCACATTGTAGCGGTAAATGGAAAGGCCGATGCCGTCCTCCCTGGAATAGAGGAGCTTCGCGATCTTCTCCCGAACCGGCAGACCGCTTTCTTCGTCCACATTGTCCCAGCCGCCTACATACTGGCTCCACCAGCAGGAGCTGGCACCGAAGCCGTTAAAGGTCTGATAGACTGTATTTTCCTGTACCTTCATGGTGGTAAGTTCCATGGTTTCCTCCTGTGCCGGCAGGACCTGTGTCTCTCCGGCTTCGCCCGCAGAGCTTTGGATCTCTTCTCCGGGATTTTCCATATTCTCTATCCCATCCCCGGGTACGGAAGAAGCACTTCCGCACCCGGTAAGGGTCAGTATGCAGCCAAGGGCAAGCATCAGCCCCGGTAATTTGCATCGGTCTTTCCTGTTTCTCATAATGAATCTTATACCTCACGGATCGCCGTAAACAGGCGCTCATTTTCTGCAGTAAACAAAGGCAGATCCTCCAGTGGAGCTTCTGCCCGGATCTCCTGTCCGCCCCGGAATTCCTCCCCTGTCCATACATTCTTCCAGGTCTTCCCGGCAGGCAGATAAACGGTAGTCTCTCTTACGCCTTCCTCGGTAATAGGCGTCACCAGAAGGTCCGGTCCAAAGAGATAACTGTCTTCCTTTTTCCAGCAGACAGGATCTTCCGGGAACTGATAAAACAGAGGACGGATAACGGGAGCCCCACATTTACGGGCTTCTTCCATCTGCTCTGCGATATACGCCTTCAGGTTCTCCCGGATGCGCACGTACTTTGTCAGGATCTTCTCTGCTTCCGGTCCGTAGCTCCAGATCTCATTGTCTGCACCGCTGGGCACCATGCCGCCACCGGTACTTCCAAGGGGTGCCTTGTGAGGATCCCGGTCTCCGTGAAGACGCATTACCGGACAAAAGGTTCCGAACTGGAACCAGCGGATCAGCAGTTCTTTAAAATGGGGATCTTCCACATTGCCGCCGTGGAATCCTCCGATATCCGCTGTCCACCAGGCTATGCCCGCAAGGCCCATATTGATACCTGCTCTGGTCTGATTCTTCAGATAGGTAAAGGTAGAAGGAACGTCCCCCGACCAGATCAGCGCCCCGTATTTCTGGGCGCCTGCCCAGGCGCAGCGTACCAATGACAGGGGTTTCTCCACTCCGGCTTCCTTCTGGCCTTCGTAGAATCCTCTTGCGTAGCCTACGGCAAAACGGCCGGCGCAGGAGGCATAATCTCCCTCATACATGCGATAGATATCAAAATCGGGATCGGTAAATTCCGGTTCCGCTTCATCCAGCCAGAAGCAGTCCACGCCCAGATCCAGGTAATTCTTCTTGCAGGTCTCCCAGACAAACTTCCGGGTCTCAGGATTGGTAGGGTCGATGACACGGGTATTGCCCATGGCATAATTGCCACCCCGGTTGGAACGAAGGAGCAGGTCGTGTTCCTGCATATACTCCCGGTTCTCGCTGTTATCTTCCACCGTAGGCCATACGGAAACCATTACCTTGATGCCCATGGCATGCAGTTCTTCGATCATGGCTTTGGGATCCGGCCAGTATTCCGGGTCGAACTTCCAGTCGCCCTGATGGGGCCAGTGGAAGAAATCGATCACGATCACCTTAAGGGGAAGTCCGGCTGCCTTGTATTTCCGTGCCACTTCCAGGATCTCCTCCTGGTTCTGGTACCGCAGCTTGCACTGCCAGAAGCCAAGACCGTATTCCGGCATCTCCTGCACTCTTCCCGTAACTTCCGTGTATGCTTCCAGGATCTTTGCAGGACTTTCTCCCGCCGTGATCCAGTAATCGATCTGTTTGGTGCTTTGGGCGGTAAATTCTGTCTTATTCCGGCCAAAGACGGCTTTCCCGATGGCGGGATTGTTCCAGAGAAGGCCATAGCCCTTGCTGGAAATGCAGAAAGGCACCGGGATCTGGGTGTTTCTGGGTTCCAGATCCAGCTGGCATCCCTTCAGGTTTAGGTAGGGCATCTGGAACTGCCCCATGCCATAGAGACGCTCTTCCTCATCCGCTTCAAACCGGAGAGTGGCCTGATACTGGCTTCCGTTTCTCACATGATATTCTCTGGCGGGAACGCGCATCTGCACGATCTGATCCAGATCGTTCCAGCCTTCTTTGTTATAGCCGGTTCCGCCGTAATCCCAGGAGCGGTAATATTCCTTCAGAAGGAGCTTTCCCTGCGCATCATAGAAGGTCAGCTTTCCGTAGTCATTTAACTGTGCGGTAATGCTGCCGTTACGGATCTCCACCAAGTGGCTTCCGTTTTCCTGTGTCTTCTCCGTGATCTGTACCGGCACCTTAAGATCCTCTTCCAGTGCCCAGTTTTCCTCAGCGAAATCGGGATTTGCGGTAGCGCGGACCCGAAGGCCCCTGCCCCAGCCGCAGATCTCCAGGATCTCCTCCCGGCGCTTAAAGAAAACCCGGCCGTTTTCTATGTATATTGTCTTCATGGACAATCCTCTCTTTCGTACTTTTTATTATACAACAGGCAAGTAAAAAGGGAGGCGGAAAACCGCCTCCCGATCCATTCAGAAATAAGTGTGTGTGTGATAAATCTGAAATTAGTTTGCTGCCTTTCTGGCATCAAGTACAGGCTGATATTTCTGGGTATCAAATTCAACCAGCTGGTCCCAGCCAAAACCTTCGATCTGTGTGCACATATCGTCCCACATCTGATCAAACTGTGCTTCATCGGAAGCAAAGATCATCTTCCAGGAACTGTCACAGATGATGTCACCGCACTGATTGCGGATCAGGCTGATATCTGTGGTGTCGTTCACCAGAGAGATGTTGATGGATGCAACGGGATTTAACATGCCCTTGTTCTTCAGGTACTCAACTTCGTTTTCAGCACCCTCAAAGCGCTCGCTCCACTCCTTGGTGGTCACGGTCTGATTGACTGCAATAGTAGTTGCCCAGTAATCGGAGCTGTAGCTTTCACCAGTCTCAGGGTTGGTGTCAACACCTGCTACGATCCACTGATTTACCTGATTGTTACCATCCTGGAAGTTACCGCCGCCGAACTCTTCGGGGATCAGTACTTCGGATGAGAAACGGTTGAAACCGTCTTCGGTTACTTCATACTTTCCGTCAGCGTTCTTTACATAAGTAACGCCTTCGATACCATCATGCTGATACATGCAAGATTCGGGAGATGCAAGCCAATCCAAAAACTCAAGGATCCGTGCACGATTCTCGTCACTTACCTGGCTGCCGACACCCCATACACGGCCGGAACCGTAATAGGTATCAGATGCCTGGAATACATTCATGTCATCCAGAGGAGTTGCTACATAGAAGTTTCTCTCTGCACTTCTTGCAGGAGTATTCCAGAAGCCTCTCTGCCAGTTATACCAGAACAGGTATACTCTCTTATTCTGCATTTTGTCACAAGCAGCAGTCCAATCCTGTGTAGCGGAGTCGGGATCTACCAGACCCATCTGATTTGCCTGGAAGAAGAACTTCAGCATTCTGTAATAAGCGCCGTTCTTATCGGTCAGAGGCATAATATTGCTTTCTGTATCGATGAGGATGGAGCCGTTTACTTCCTGGCCATACCACTTGGTGATCTGGTTAACGGTCTCGATGGAAGTTCCGTCCCAGTCAGGCCATAAGCTGATAGCGTAAGCCTTATCCCCTGCTTCGTTGGTGGGATGTGCTTCCATCATCTGCTTTAATACATTCAGCAGATCATCGGTGTTAGCCATCTTGGGAGCGCCTAACTCCTGATAATAATCCCAAGCCATTCTGGGGCAGCTGTATACGCTGTCTTCTACATAAGCAGTAGGTCCGTTGGTATTCATCTCGGTAGGGATGGCATATACATGTGTACCATCGCCAAGACCCTTGTTGAATGCCATGATCTGCTCTTCGTAACGCATGAGGTTCGGATAATTCTGAATCTCGCCGGACAGATCTGCGATCAGTCCTACATCTGCACACTCTGCCAGATCGGCATTGTCCAGAATGACGATATCACCCAGATTACCGGATGCGGTACGTGTCTGATACAGGCTGGCTGCATCGCCGGATACCTGAGGAGCAATGATGTTCAGGACAATGTTGAACTTATCCTTTAATACCTTGCCATACCATCCGGCCTGAAGTCCCTGATAGTTTGCTGCCACATCGTAGATCTCAATGGTCAGCTCTTCATCATGGTTCACTGCAGGAGCTGCTGTTGCTGCTGCCACTTCGGTTTCCGCAGTATCCCCGCTGTCGGAAGCCGTAGCAGCACTGTTGTCCGCGGGAGCTGCTGCAGGAGCTGCCGTATCGGCAGAACCGCAACCGGCAAGAAGACTCATTGCCATCGCTGCCACAAGAACAAGTGACATAATACGTTTCTTTCTCATAAGAACCCTCCTTGTAATATATGTTCAGATCGGCAGGCAAATCAGCCTTTTACCGCACCGATCATGATACCTTTCACAAAATAGCGCTGGAAGAACGGATATACCAGCATGATGGGGATCACCACGATGATGGTGATGGTCATACGAATACTGGTCGCCGTCTGTTGCGTAGCCGCCGCAGCGGCCGCCAGCGAATTGCTACTCGAGGTGTTGGCAAGACTTGAGAGGGAGCTGGCCTGGTTCAGATATTGGTATAGGATAAACTGCAAGGGATACAGTTTGGTATCTGTGACCAGGAGCAAAGTGTCTTGAAAAGCATTCCACTGGTTGACCGCAGCAAAAATAGCGACGGTAGCCATGATCGGTTTGATAACCGGGATCATGATCTGAAAGAAAATCCTCAAAACCCCTGCGCCATCGATCTCTGCCGCCTCCTGCAGTTCCTTGGGAACCGACTCCACGAAGGTCTTGGTCAGGATGATATTGAAGGGAGACACAACCACCGGGAGGATATACCCCCAGAAGTTATTGGTTAAATGCAGGTTCTTCATGGTGAGGTACCAGGGAATGATACCTGCATTAAAGTACATGGTTGCAACCACCAGACGATACCAGATCTTTCTGCCCCACATCTTGTCCTGTGTAAACATGAATCCAAGAAATGCGGAGGCACATACGGTAAAGCCGGTACCGATCACCGTACGCATAACGGAGATCTGGGTGGCTCTTGCCAGACCGTCAATATGAAGGGCCTGTATATAGTTTGTGAAATGAATGCCAACCGGATACCAGATAATGGCACCCTTGGCACTTAAGTCATTGGCACTGATGGTATTGATAAATATGTAATAAAACGGATATACGCAAAGGATGGCGCAAAAAGTAAATATGATATAACAGCTGATACTCAGCACCAGATCCCCGCCGGTCAATTTATGTTTCTTTTCTTCTACTGCCGTTTGTTTCTTCATGTCTTTCCCCTTTATCTGTTAAATGAAGCTTTCACCACGCACCAGCTTGGAGAAGCCGTTGGCAACCAGGAGAAGTACCAGGCTGACCACACTCTTCAGCATACTGAGGGCAACGGATACGGAATAACTTCCGCTTCCCATGGCCAGGTTATAAACATAAAGATCAAGCACCTGGATCCAGTCTTTGTTAAATGCGTTCTGAAATACGTAATACTGCTCCATTCCGTTGGAAAGGAAGTTGGCAATGTTCAACATCAGAAGTACGAAATACGTAGGAAGCAAACTGGGAATGGTGATGTGCCAGATGATCTGCATCCGGGTGGCTCCGTCCACTCTTGCCGCTTCATACAGTTCTTCATCAATACTGGAGATGGCTGCGATATACATGATGGCAGCCCATCCAAGGTTCTTCCAGGTCAGCCACAGCCACTGTTTAAACCAGACATGCTCGGTGGTCTGGAGGAACAGGATCGGCGTGTCGATCACGCCGATCCCTTGAAGAAGGGAGTTCATCATGCCGGTACTGTTGAATAAACTGAAAGCGATGGAATACACCAGCACCCAGCTTATGAAGTTTGGTAGGGTGGTAACGGTCTGTATGAACTTCCGGAACTTGACACTGCGGATCTCATTGAGAAATACTGCAAACAACATGGGCAGCCAGCTGGTTCCCAGGGTTAAGCCGCTCATCGCAAAGGTATTTTTCATTACCTGTACGATCTGAGCGATCTTGATGGGATTCTCCACCAGAGACTTGAACCATTTCAGTCCTACGAACTCCGCCTCCGAAAACGGCTTCGGCGGACGATAATCATAAAAGGCATACAGCCAGCCATACAGCGGGTAATAGGAAAACAGTAGTACCAGCACGATGAAAGGCAATATGTAAAGAAATAGTTTGAAAGAATTCCACTTCTTTCTTGCTGCCGTATTGTTGTTCATAAAAGATCTACCCCGTTCTTCTCTGAAATCCATTTACGGATGTTTTGTTGGTTTATCGTTAAACATCTTACAACCGAATCATAGCTTTCTGGTTTTAAAAAGTCAACACCATTGTTGCTATTTTGTTATTATTACAGATTTTTGGAAAATCAATTTATACAAACTGCACAGTTTTTGTTTCAGTTTGTTCGTTAAACCTTTTTTATATTATTTAACTTATATTTTATCTTTTTCATGCGTTTAAGCGGTTTTTAAGTTGTTTTTAGTTTAACGATTAACTTTTTGGTTGAAGTTTTTGTCTGTATCCGTTACTATAAGACTGTTGAATTATATTTTGGGGGATAATATGACAACTTTAAAAGAGATCGCTTCCCGATGCGGCGTCTCTGCCACCACCGTTTCCAACGTGTTAAGCGGCAAGCCCAAGGTAAGCGAAGAAACAAGACAGAAAATATTAGAAGAAGTAAAGCGGACCGGCTATCAACCCAACTACATGGCCCAGGGTCTTCGTATACAGAAGACACATACCATCGGAATCATCGCGGAAGATATCTGCCAGTTCTCCACACCGGATCTGCTGGACGGTATCATGATCAAATTAGAGGAAGCCGGCTATCGGGCCACTGTTAAGAATCTGCGTCTGTACTCCCGTTGGGGCGATCGCTGGTACGATATGGACCGGGAATACCATTCCGTATTTGATCCGGCCCTGCAGGAACTGCTGGCCGCCAAAGTAGACGGCATCATCCATGTGGCAGGTCACGGTCGGCCGATCCACGTATATCCCAATGATTTTGAGAAGCCAGTGGTCATGGCCTATGCTTACTCCGAATCTTCCCAGATCCCTTCCATCGTACTGGATGACGAACAGGGAAGTTATGCTATGGTGAAGCACCTGCTCTCTCTTGGGCATAAGCGTATCGGATTTATCTCCGGCCGTGCAGATAATATCCATTCCCAGCTGCGTATCGCCGGTTATCAGAAAGCATTGTACGAATCCAAGATCCTCTACGATCCTTCTCTGGTGGTATACGGTAACTGGGATAAGAAAACCGGCTATGAAGAGACGGCACACCTGTTACAGCAGGCACCGGATGTCAGCGCCATCTTCTGTATCTCCGATGAAATGAGCGGCGGTGTTCTGCAGTATCTCAGGGAACAGCACATCGAAGTACCCGGGAAGATCTCCGTAGTCAGCTTCGATAACCGCGC
>JAIKYN010000033.1 GCA_024683155.1 Lachnospiraceae bacterium
GGAATCCCGGCATGCGCTCCCGTATCGCCTTCCACGTGCAATTCGAGGATTACTCCACGGAAGAGCTTTGTTCCATCACGGAGCTGATGCTACAGAAGAACAAACTGCAGATTGCACCTTCTGCCATGGAGAAGCTACGGAAGATCTACGATCAGGCCCGTAAGAAGAGTGACTACGGAAACGGCCGCTTTGTTCGGAAGATGCTGGAAGAAGCGCAGATGAATCTGGCAGAGCGGATCTTATCTTTGGATTCGAATGAGATCAACACGGAGATCCTTACGACGATCGAAGAGGGCGATATTACAGAGCCTGCCGTTTCGCAGGAAGCTATGGAAAAAACGTTCGGATTTTCGGTGGCGTGATCATATTATGTAGGCCTTATTCTCAGATGCATGATTTGCGTTAATCACCGATTCACATTATACTGAACTTCTAAACGAATAGGTTTTTTTGTTTCGTTCAATTCAGAGAGGGTATTTGTGATACGTATAGGATTGATCGATGATGACAGGGAGGCAAGGGTACAGTTAAAGCAGGTACTCTCTGCTTATGCATCTGAGAAAACAGTTGAATATGAGCTGGAAGAATATGACAGTGCTCCGGCCTTTTTAAAGGGAAATGATCACTTCTTTGATCTGTTGTTTCTGGATATTGATATGCCTGAGATGTCCGGAATGGAACTGGCAGAAAAGATACGAGAGTCTGACCAGGAGGTGGTGATCGTTTTCTGTACCAATCTGCAGCAATTTGCTTTGAATGGTTATAGCGTGGGGGCCCTTGGTTTTCTGATCAAGCCGGTTGAGACGTATGCCTTTGGTCTGACCATGGATCGGGCACGATCTGCGATTCGACTTCATCAAAAGCATCGTGAGGAAGATTCTGATCCGAAGGTTATGCTCAAAGACGGGACGATTTCAAGATTGGTATCCGTATCGGAGATCGATTATATGGAAGTGCGTCAGCATTATCTGTTGTTCAACATTACGGATAAAAAAACAGGGAACCGTATCGTCATCAAAAACAGGGGGTCTATGCAGGAAGCACTTAAGACCTATGAGGTTTATGGCTTTGTGCGTTGTTCTTCCAGTTTCCTTGTAAATCTGAAAAGTATAACCGCTGTTAGCAGAATGAACGTATATGTTGGCGAGGAAGTCCTTCCCATCGGACGAGCCTTTAAAGAGTCATTTACGGAGACCTTTTCCAGGTATCTGGCAAAAAGGGGGTGGGAAGATCCATGTCAGTGATCACGTTCATATTTAACCGGCAGGTGCAGATTGGATTGCTGTTTGCTGTTTTTCTGTTTATGCCATGGAAACAGAAGAGAGAGCATTTTGGTGCCAGGTTGCTGATCAGTATGCTGGGGTTTGCGGCTATTACGGAGCTTTTTGAATATTTTGATCTGGATTTTCGGATCAAACTGTTGCTTTATACTGTATTGATCGCTGCACTGATCCTGGTTTGTTTTCAGTGCAGTTTGATCCATGATATTTACTGTACAACCTGTACTTATGCAGTACAGCATGCGTCCAGTAAGATTGCCTTTCTGATCATCATGCCTTTCCGGATCCGGATGGATATTCAGGGTATACCGTTTATGTTTTGGATCCTTACGGTCGTATCGGTATTGGTGTGGATGCTTGTGTTCAAGTTATATACCCGGCCCTATTCTCAAAAAGAGGATCTGCAGTTTGATAACGGAAAGGTCGTAAAATATTCCGGGATTTTTATTCTGGCCGCGATCTATCTTAGCGTAGCACTGGAGAACGGGCTGGATGCAACCGGAGAAAACTATTTGAGTAGTTATCTGTCACTGAATGCTCTGTGTGTTTTATTCAGCTTTACGATCCTGACGTTGGAGATCAATAATTACAATACGAAAGCTTTGGAGCAGGAGAATCTGGTTTTGACCAATCTCCTGAAAGCGGATAAACAGCAGTATGAGCAGGCACAAAAAGATATGGAGAAGATCAATATCCGCTATCATGACCTGAAACAGCAGTATTCCAAAGCAGGGGATGAAGAACGCCGCAAGCTGGAAGAGGAGATGGCGGAGCTGAATCTGAGCTATTTTACGGGGAATAAGGCGGTAGATATTACGCTTACCCAGAAGGCTTCCAGATGCAATGAGGAAGAGATCCGGCTGATCTGCTCCGTGGATGGTACATGCCTTAACCGGATGAAACATTTTCATATCTTTTCCATGCTGGGAAATGCCCTGGATAATGCCATCGAATGCCTGGAACAGGTAGCGGAACCGGATCGAAAAGTCATTACGCTGGATATTCATAAGGAAAAGAACATGGCGGTCATCCGGGTGGAGAATTTTACGCCGAAGAATCCTGTTTTTATGGATCAGACCATTGTAACATCCAAAGCAGATACCCAAAATCACGGTTATGGGGTCAAAAGCATTCAAAATACGGCTGAGATCTATGGGGGAGTGGCTACCACCTTTGTGGAGGATCATATATTCTATTTGATCATATCTCTCCCGTTGTATGAAAATGCTATATCAAAATAAGATTTCTTGAAATATATAAACGACTCGGTTCAGTCCGAGTCGTTTTTTTGTGCAGATTATGACCTGATTTTGTACGATTGTGCCATTTGATTGACGGTAAAACGTTTGAACCTTAATATCAGACCTTGTGGGTGAGTATTTTGACATGTGTTATGGGAGGAATATAGTCTGGAGGTACTAAGCGAAATGGAAACGAATCATCGTAGCAAAAAGGTTAACTGGACCAGTGGAATCCTGTTTAAGATCACTTTGATCACCCTTATCGGTATGATCGCTGTTGGCGTATCAGTTGCTGTGATCGCTATTACAAACAGCCGCAAAGAGCTGAAAGATACCATTAAGAATTATATGTTAAGTCAGTCTGACATCATTGGTTCTACGCTGGTAAGTAATTTTGAACATGGTCTTACCATCGATGCCTATGAATCGATCACTCCGTATCTGAAGGATGTGAGCGTTAACGGTGCAGAAAGCAGTTATGCCTATCTGGTATCCGAAGAAGGAACCATGAGATGGCATCCCACCGAGAGCAAAGTGGGGGCTTCTGTGGAAAACAGTGTCGTAAAGGGAATTGTATCAAAGATCCAAAGCGGCATGCTTACGGAATACAGAAATGTTGTGGAATACGACTATAATGGGACCAATAAGTACGCATCTTATTATATTGGCGATTATAATGCTGACGGTAATAAGTTTATCCTGGTAGTTACAGTGGACGAATCTGAGATCTTTTCCGGTATAACCAGAACGATCTGGATGATCGTATCGACTTTGGTCTTTACATTTTTGGTGGTATCTTTGTTCACATTTTTCTATGTACGCAACAGGATCACGGCCCCGATCATCCGCGTTACAGATAAGATCAGTGAACTGGCAGATCTGAACCTTGCGATTCCCGAAGATG
>JAIKYN010000045.1 GCA_024683155.1 Lachnospiraceae bacterium
TTAGGAGGACTCTATGTCCTTACTTTTTAAGAAAAGAGGTTTGAAGTATGCAGATAACCATGTTTACAGCAGACTGCACCGGGCAGGCCGCGAACTGCAGCTATCCGAACCGGAGGGTGGTGACCACGCCGGAGGAAATGCGGGAAGCAGTCCGGTTCGATCATGTCTGCGCTGAGTACAAAGGTAATTATCGAAGCATCGGAAACTTTGCCAGATCGGATGTGGTGGTGATGGATATCGACAATGATCACACCGAGGATCCTGCAGAGTGGATCACACCGGAAAAGCTGGATCGGATGCTGCCGGATATTTCCTATGTAATTGCCTTCAGCCGTAACCACATGAAGGTGAAGGACGGAAAGGCAGCAAGACCGAAGTTCCATGTGTATTTCCAGATTACGAAGACGACGGATGCAAGCTGGTATGCATCACTTAAGAGAGGAATTAAGAAACGTTTTGACTTCTTCGATGGAAATGCGCTGGATGCTGCAAGATTCATCTTCGGAGCGGATGCCGGTGAAGTGGTCTGGCATGAAGGATGGATGACTATCGATGAAGAAGTCGAGCCTGACTATGAAGAACCGAAAAATGAAGATGCCGGCAGCTGCACCGGACCGATCCTGGAAGGCAGCAGGAATAACACGATGAGCCGATTCGCCGGGAGAGTTCTGAAGAAGTACGGCGTGACGGACAGGGCAAGGGAAGCGTTTGAACTTCATGCGAGAAGATGTGATCCGCCTCTTCCGGAGGATGAGCTGAACACGATCTGGAACAGTGCAGTGAAGTTCTATAAGAACACGGTCTGCACACAGCCGGGATATGTGGAGCCGGATGAGTATAATTCGGAATTCGATTCCCTGAAGCCGGAGGACTTCTCCGATATGGGAGAGGCAAAGGCCTTGATCAAGGAATACCGCGATGAGCTTCTGTATACAGATGCAACACAGTTCTTAAGTTATGACGGCATGTGCTGGAGAGAGAACCGGCAGAAGGCTGTTGGAGCAGTCGAGGAATTCCTGGATATGCAGCTGGTGGAGTCGAGAGATCAGTTTGAGACTGCGGTGGCACATATGCTGGCAGTGGATCCGTCATTGGATGAGATTACGGTCCGGAAGGGCGGCAGGGCGTTGGAAAAACTGATCACACCGCAGAATGCGGAAGCCTTTGGAGAACTGCAGGCTGCAAGAGTATATTACGGATTTGTGATGAAGTATCGGAATTATAAGCACATCGCAGATACTCAGAACACAGCGAAACCGATGGTGGCAACGGACATCAATCTGTTCGATGCTCAGGAGAATTACCTGAACACGCCCGGCGGCACCTATGACCTTGCAAAAGGCGTGAATGGCATGATGCCGCACAAAGCGACGGATCTTCTGACCAAGATTACGAATTGCGCTCCGGGTGAAGCTGGTAAGCAGCTCTGGGAGGACGCATTACAGCTGTTCTTCTCCGGAGATCAGGAACTGATCGAGTATGTGCAGATGACTGTCGGTATGGCAGCGGTCGGGAAGGTTTATGTGGAAGCCCTCATCATTGCATATGGCGAAGGCCGAAATGGTAAGTCCACATTCTGGAATACGATATCCAGAGTCCTGGGATCATACTCTGGTGCGATGTCGGCAGATTCCCTTACAGCGAATTGCAGAAGGAACGTGAAACCTGAGATCGCGGAGCTTAAAGGAAAACGCCTCATCATTGCCGCCGAGCTGGAAGAGGGAACAAGGCTTTCCACTTCTATATTGAAGCAGCTTTGTTCTACAGATCAGATCCGAGGTGAGAAGAAATTCAAGGATCCATTCGATTTTACTCCGTCACATACTGCGGTACTTTACACGAACCATCTGCCGAAGGTCAGCGCATCCGATGACGGTACTTGGAGAAGACTGATCGTGATCCCGTTCCATGCAAAGATTGAGGGTTCATCGGATATCAAGAATTACGCTGACTACCTTTTCAACAATGCAGGTCCGGCGGTTATGAGCTGGATTATCGAAGGTGCCAGAAAGGTTATCGAGCGTGAGTTCAAGATCGAACCGCCGAAGGTGGTGGCGAACGCTATTGCTGAGTATCGCGGCATGAATGATTGGCTCAGCCATTTTCTGGAGGATTGCTGTGTGACCGGCGATGGTCTGGAACAGAAGTCCGGGGATCTTTATCAGGAGTACAGGGCATATTGCCTGCGTACCGGAGAGTATGCACGCAACAATGCGGACTTCATTGCTGAGATTGAGAAGCGTGGTTTTATGCGTAAGAAGAAAAAGTCCGGTATGTGGGTGCAGGGATTGCAGCTCAAAGACACGGACTTCGCGGATTAATGTGAACTGGTGCAG
>JAIKYN010000047.1 GCA_024683155.1 Lachnospiraceae bacterium
TCACTCCCCGATCAACGTGACCACGGTCATCTCATGATCCACTTCCTTCAGGTATTTCCCGAACACATCCTCGGTACGAAGCTTTAAACTGGTGGTGTTGATACAGGGATGACAGCCGAAAAATTCCGCCTCCAGTACGTCTTTATCCACCAGAAGACGAACTTTCTTCTCTTTATCATTCATAAGACCCATGATACTGGAGGATCCGGGCGTGCAGTCCAGCATCTCTTCCATCTCTTCTCCGGAGCCAAAGGAAAGTCTGGCCGATCCGATCTGGGAGGATAACTCTTTGGTCTTAAATACTTTATCGCCGGGCATCAGCAGCAGATAAAAATCTGTATGCTGCCGGTTGGTGAGAAACAGGTTCTTGCAGACCGTTGCTTCCAGTACATCATCGATCTCCTTGCAGGCTTCCATGGTATAAGCCTCTGCATCGGGATGATCGGTTCTCCAGTATTCCATTCCCAGTTTATCCAGTAGATCGTAACAACGGATCTCCTTATCCAGGCGGCCTTCATTGGTATCCGGCCGGCCTTCCAAAAGTTCATATCTTGCCATAATGTGCCTTACATTTCCCTTCTTATTTTTTTGAAACAATGGGCACGCCGTCGATGCGCACTTCCACGGGATCTTCCAGAGTCATGGTATCCGGTGTGACCTTACAGTCATAGGCCAGAATGTGTACACCCGCTTCGTGGGCTTCCTTCAGTGCCTGGGCAAAATCCGCATGGATAGCAGAATCCGGCTCAAAATAGGTGACGTTCTTCATCTGGATCACAAAGAGCAGGTAAGCTTCGTAGCCGTCCTGGCCGCACTCCATCAGCTCATGGATATGCTTGATGCCGCGAAGGGTGGGCGCATCGGGAAACCGGACCACATCGTGATCTTCCAGTGTCACCCCTTTGACCTCCACAAAGGCTTTGTGGAGCCTGTTCCTCTCTTTGTATTCCACATACAGATCAAAACGGGAATTGCCGTAAGTGACTTCCCGTTTCAAATAGGTAACATGCTTCTTAAAAGCGCCGGACAAGATCCACTCCTGCGCCGCCGCATTGGGGATCTGGGAATCCATATTTACAAGGCGTTCGCCCTTTTGAACCGCTACCAGATCGTAGAGAGTCTTCCGCTGCGGGTTGTCGGACTTTTCCAGATATACAGCAGTCCCCGGGATCAGCAGTTCTCTGCATCTTCCGGTATTCTTAACATGTACGGTCTCTTCCTTCCCCTCGATCTCAACTTTGGCAATAAACCGGTTGGGTCTGGAGATGAAGATACCCGGAACAATGTGTTTATATTCCATGATGGTCGCTTTCTATGTTGTCCTTCTTCGTTATCCTTCTTTGTTGTCCTTCTTCGTTATCCTTCTTCGTTATCCTTCTGCATGTTCCTTCTGTGTCATGCTTCTGCGTTCTCCTTCTTCTGCATCTGTCTGCGCAGGATCCACAGATAGGTAAAGCACAGGATGATCTGCACAAAGGTGGAACTGGGAGTTGCCAGTCCGATGCGGAAAATGGACACCGGCTGGATGTGGCTGAACAGGAAGCTTAAGGGAACTCTCACACAGAAGGCTCCCACGATGCCCTGGATCATAACGAAGGTGGTTCGGGAACAGCCGTTGAAATAACCGATAAAGCAGAACAGGAAACTGGTCAGCATACAGTCAATGGCATAGGCTTTCAGGTACTCCGCAGATGCAACGCATACCTCCATATCCTTGGAGAAGATGTGACTTAGCGCAACCCCATGGAAGAAGGCAAGGTAAAAGATCACCACGCTGCAGCAGAAGGAAATCCCGATGGCATAACGAAGGGCTTTTCCCGCACGGTCCATCTTCCGGGCGCCGTAGTTTTGCGCCACAAAGGAACTGGTTGCCTGGGAAAAGGCCGACGGGAGCAGCATGATAAAGCCGCAGAGACGCTCGGCTACGCCTACGCCTGCCGATGCGATGACTCCCAGGTTATTCACAATGGCCATGATGATCAGGAAGCTGATGGATACCAGGAAATCCTGCAGAGCAATGGGAATACCCAGCACCAGCACTCTTCCGATGATCTCCTTATGGAAGCCGATATCGGACAGCCGGAAGGGAAAGGGCATGCCTCTTCTTCGGATGATCACAAAGGACAGGATCACGCTGAGGGCCTGAGCCATTACCGTGGCAATGGCCGCACCGGCTGCACCGATGCCCATATATCCTACAAAGAACAAGTCGCCGAAGATGTTAAAGATGGCTGCGATCAGCACTGTGATCAGGGGCATCTTCGCATCTCCGATGCCTCTGAAGATACTTCCCAGAATGTTATAGGCCACAATAAATACCGCGCCGCCGCAGCAGATCCGTACATAGGAAACGGTCTGCGCAAAGGCTTCCGCAGGGGCATTTAATAAAGATGCCACCGGAGCAGCCAAAGGCTGCATCAGAACGGCTACCACAATGCCCATGATGGAGAAGGTGAAAATGGTGGCTCCTACCACCTTCCCGCAGGCGTCTCTTCTGCCCTGTCCGATCATCTGGCCCAGGGTAATGGTGGTACCGATGGCAAGCTCCGAGATCACTACCGTAATGGAATGCATGATCTGGGCACCGGTAGATACCGCAGATACATTGGCAGGATCCGAAAACTGGCCCACGATGAGCAGATCCACTGCACCGTACAGGGACTGGATCAGCATGGCAAACATAATGGGAAATACAAATTTGATCAGCGGAAGGGCGATCTTCCCTTCCGTAAAGTTTACTTCTTTGGCTTTACTCATAAATAAAAACAAACTACCTTTTCTTTGAATTCATCGATCCGGTCAATTCCCGGATTACATTGATCCGGGGATTCCACCAATTTCCGGATCATATTTTATCCATGGATTCCAGCAATCTCCGGATCATATAAGCCCGGTGATCAGGATCACGATGATCAGTACCGGCAGCACAAACCGGTAATAATATTTTAAGCCGTCCGGAAGCTTTAAGCCTTCGCCGGTATTACTCTCTTCCTGGTACTTATCAAAGCCCCAGCCCCACTTCGTTACGCAGAACAGAAGGAAGATCAGGGATCCGATGGGAAGCAGCAGGTTGCTTACGATGAAGTCTTCGCTGTCCAGGATATCTCTGCCGCCGATGATATGAACGCTGCTCCACAGGTTATAGCCCAGTGCACAGGGAATACTGGTCACCAGGATCAGGATAAAATGTATCAGAGAGGACTTCCCTCTCTTCCAGCCGAAGTTATCCATGCCTGCAGCGATAAGATTCTCAAATACGGCGATCACCGTAGAGAAGCTGGCAAAGGTCATGAACAGGAAAAACAGGGTTCCCCAGATCCGTCCGCCTGCCATATGCACAAATACCTGTGGCAGCGTAATAAAGATCAGGGAAGGTCCCGCTGTGGTCTCCACATTGTAGGCAAAACAAGCCGGGAAAATGATCAGGCCCGATACGATGGCAACAAAGGTATCCAGTCCGCAGATCCGCAGTGCTTCTCCCGGAAGGGTATGCTCCCTGGACATGTAGCTTCCGAAGATCTCCATGGCTGCAACGCCCAGCGACAAGGTAAAGAAGCTCTGGTTCATGGCTGCAGTGATCACGTTTCCAAGGCCCACCTGGGAAGCACGTTCCATGGAAGGAAGCAGATAGAATTTCACTCCTTCCAACGCTCCTTCCAGTGTAAGGGAATGAACCGCCAGCACAACGATCAGTGCCAGAAGTCCAAGCATCATCACCTTGGTGATCTTCTCAATGCCGGATTGCAGGCCCATGCTGCACACGATGATACCGAATACTACCGTAAGTGCCATATAGCCCAGCATCTGCGGGGGAGAAGCCAGCATATCGCCAAATACCGCTGCTGTATCCACCACCTGGTCGGCCGCTGCGCTTTCAAAGGCACCGGTGGCAAACTTTACCGCATAATTGATCATCCAGCCGGACACCGTGGTGTAATACATCATCAGCATCAGACAGCCCAGAAGGCAGATCCAGCCGTGAATATGCCATTTGCTGCCCTTAGGCTCCAGTTCTTTATATCCCAGCACCGCACTCTTACGGCTGGCACGTCCAACCGCCAGCTCCATGGTAAGGATCGGTGCACCCATGATGACCAGGAACAGCAGATAAAACAGCACAAAAATACCGCCGCCGTTCTGCCCAGTCACATAGGGAAATTTCCATACATTACCGATTCCGATGGCGCAGCCCGCACTGACCAGAAGGAATCCCAGTCTTGTTCCGAAATTTTCTCTTTTCACAATGATTCACCCCGTTTTTGTAGTTCATACCCTCAAATAAACATGCACTAATAAGCATTATAACCGTTTCCGCCAAGTTCTTCCACCCATAGTCACTCCCCTTCAGGTGTGCTAAAATTGAGCCATGAAAAAGCGAATTTATACCGTATTATCAATCTTATCCGGGGTTATGCTCCTTACAGGCTGCGCCGGGAAAATGTCTTCCGATGATGCAGTTTTCACAACGA
>JAIKYN010000075.1 GCA_024683155.1 Lachnospiraceae bacterium
CCTTCGGGGAAAAGGCGTGGGAAAGAAACTGATGGATAAAGCCAAGGAAGTTGCGACCTGTCAGAATAGGCGGGCCATTATCCTGGAAACACAATCCTGCAATACCAACGCCATCGGATTCTACCTGCATCAGGGCTTTGAACTGATCGGCTTTGATACCAGCTGTTATACAAACAACGATATTGGCCGAAGGGAGGTAAGGATCAACCTGGGATACTTCTTTCACAGGGAAGGACGCAGAAGATAGGATGTAAAACAGGTTGCTTTTGATTGTGCAAGGGGGATAGGAATGACAACTCAATTTCGAGATGCAAAGCGGTCGGAAGTTGATCGGGTCAATGAGCTGTTCGTGGAAATGCTACGGTCGATTTATCATACCGAAGAAGTGCAGGGATATGAAAACGGATACCTTGAGAGATTCTTTGAGGACAATGAAGATCGTATCCTGGTCGCAGAGGAAGAAGAAATTGTTGCTTTCTTATCGGTCCAGGTATATCGACAGGAGGGTTACATCTATCTTGATGACCTGTCGGTAAGCGAAAAATACCGGGATCGCGGAATCGGCACAAAGCTGATCTCTATGGCTGAAGCATACGCAAAAGAGATCCGGATTCCTGCAATTGTATTTCATGTGGAGAAATCCAATGTTCGTGCGCACGCATTATATACAAAACTGGGCTACCTCGATCATGAAGATCAGGGAACACGGATCCTTATGGTTAAGGAATGGGGAATGAACTAATAAGATGGGAAAAGAGGCTGGGGTGCATGACCCCGGCCTCTTTATTTGTGGAACAACAGGCGCTTGGAATAAGCGTTTCGGTATTCACTGGGCGTAAGCCCGGTATTTTTCTTATAGGTGCGGCAGAAGTTGTGGGAATCGGAAAAGCCCAGTTCCCGGGAAATCTCGGTTACGGTCTTGTCCCCGTCTGCCAGCAGGAAGTTGGCAGCATCGATCTTTTGCTGCAAAATAAACTGTTTCAAAGGGATCCCGCGTATCTTCGCAAAGAGATGGGAGAGATACTTGGGATTATAGCCGAAGTTCATGGCAATTTCCGATAAGGTCACATTTCGGTTAATGTTCAGCTGGATATAATCGATGATATCCAGATAAATCTGTTTCTGGTCCGCCGGTTTTTCCGAAGGTCCGGAGTCTGTGACGATCTGTCCGTATAATTCCGTAATGATACATGTGGTTGCGGCATTGATGGCCAGCATGGGATAGTTATTTTTTACGATATCCTGGAGCTGTTTCATCATGACCACGATTCGCTCGGGACGCTGCAGTTTTCCCTGCTGGGGAAGGGTGAAGTAAGTGCGTACATCTTCCGGCGCAATGGGATCTTCTGCGAAGATCGGAAGGCTCTTAAGATCCGGTGTAAAGTGCAGCCAGTAGAAGGAAGAGTAGGCTCGCTTGAAACCGTCCCGGTACTGGTCGGTAGGATGGAGCAGCAGGTATTCTCCCTCGTTTACGGTGTATTGGTCTCCGTCATAGCTCATATAGAGGGTGCCTTCGGTGACGACCATGAGCTCATAATCCAGCAGATCGAAGTGCTCATGCTTCCAGGTTTCATCCAGAGCCTTGAACTTACCGGTCATTTTGTAATTGTAGATCTGATTTGTGGGCATCACGATGTTACGCATGGCTTCCTCCAATTCCTGTTTATCTATCTGCCTTTTTACGAGCAATTCCGGAACTGTATCGCTACGGGCAGGCACTATCTATGCAAGAGTTTATTTACTGTATAGTTCGTGAATAGTTAAAAAGTGTCATAAAATCCGCATTTAGCGGTGTTAAAACAGCCTCGCTCTGTTAGTGTCATGTGAACAAATGATACAGAATGTGGATTAATGACACCACACCAATGCATTAATGACACAAATACTGTACAAAGTATATAATCAACGTCCGTAATTGTAAAGAACAACCGACAAACTGACCACAAATGGTGTCAAAAATAATAGAAACGGTATCAAAAAGAGTGTCATTTTTGTTTCAGAAACAAAGTTAGGCAGAAATGACACCTAACATATCTTTGCGATATTTACCACTTCAGGATTCTTTTGCTAGATTACAGGTAGATAATCTGTACATCGAAACTATCTGAAAACATTTGACATTCATGTAGAATGCACAACTGAATGCGATATCACACCAATTGATTGTGCAGATTATGGAAACTCAAAATCCCGACAAGATAGGGGTAAGACAAAAGACCAGGGAGGTAAAAAATGAAAAAGAAACTTGTTTCCATGGTGCTTACACTTGCAATGGCAGCAACTTTGCTTGCCGGTTGCGGAAGCAGTAGCAGCAGCGACGGGGCTGCATCTACCGGCAGCGATTCTGCAGCAAGCACCACCACAGCAGCATCCACAACAGCATCCACAACAGACAATGCCAGCGGGGATAAGGTAAAACTGACAGCAGTATTTATCGCACACCCTCTGACCACAGATCTGGAGAACATGAAGTGGCTGGCTGAGATCGAGGATGAAGCAGGCGTAGACGTTGAGTGGGAAGTGATCCGTGCAGACTGGGATACCACAAAGCCTACCCGTTTTGCCGCAGGCGATGTTCCGGATCTGTTATTCAATGCTACAGCGGATTCTGATTACGTAACCTACAACGGATTATTCGTTGACTTAACCGATTATCTGACTGCAGACCTTGCTCCCAACATCAATGCAATGTTTACCGAAGAGCCTGATACCAAGGTTCTTGCAACCACACCGGAAGGCAAGATCTATGGTATCCCTAAGTTCCAGGGTAAATGGCCCACCACCAACACTGTATTCTTCATCAATAAGGTATGGCTGGACAACTTAGGTCTGGATGTTCCTACTACCTTCAGTGAGTACAAGGCAGTTCTGGAAGCATTCCGTGATCAGGATGCAAACGGCAACGGCGATCCTTCCGATGAGATCCCTCTGGATTTCAACGGCGATTACAACGGTGCATACGGTCTGTTCAATCTGATCGGCGGTCTCGGCATCCAGCTTACAAACTGGGGAACCGATTGCTACTTCGCAGAAGACGGACAGGTTAAGAACTATGCGATCGATGATCGTTATAAGCTGTTCCTTCACTACATCAACGACCTGTATACCGAAGGCTTGATCAATCCCAACGCTCTGACCAATGATTACTCCGCATTCCAGTCTCTTTCCAGAGGTAACGAAGCAGGAGAAGCAGTGGTAGGTTCCACCTTTGGATGGGAAGAAACC
>JAIKYN010000324.1 GCA_024683155.1 Lachnospiraceae bacterium
GTTGGAAGTATTTCGGCGAAAAGCCATGGAGAAAGAAGCCCCGGAACTGGCAATGATGGCTGTGGATATGGGTAAAATATTTCGCTATAGTACGAAGGGAGATGACTTTGTACCATTTGAAGAAGAGTTGTCGATCGTGAATTCTTATATCCGGATCCAGATGACCAGATTTCAGGATAAACTGGAAGTATATTATGCTGTGCCGGAAGAGGTATTAAAAGTTCCTGTGATGAAGATGTTGCTGCAACCTCTGGTAGAGAATGCAATCTTTCACGGAATAGAACCAATGGAAAATGGTGGGCATGTATTTATTGGCGCAAGAGCGGAAGCCGATAAAGTGATCGTTACGATTAAAGATGATGGTATTGGAATTGAGCAGGATCGGTTGCAAGGTATCCAAAAGGCTCTGACCAATGATTATTATGACACAAAGGAGCATGTGGGTCTGTTAAATACACAGGCGCGGATTAAATTGAATTATGGGGAAGATTATGGATTGACCATAGACAGTCATGTGGGGGATGGAACAACGGTCATCTTGAATCTGCCGATGCAACCGATGGAACAGGGAAACCTTAATGATTGTGACAAAGTGGGAGAAACAGATGTATCAGATATTGATCGCAGATGATGAACCGTCCGTAATTGAGTCGCTGGTTGCGGCGATTGACTGGAAATCCATAGGAGCACAGGAACCGATCTGTGTCTCCGGAGGAACAGAAGCATTAAACTACATAAGAAATAATGCAGTTGATATTGCTATATTGGATATTCGAATGCCCGGTGTCAGCGGATTGGAAGTATGTGAACAGATCAAACGGATCAATGAGAATATCCAGCTGATCCTGATCAGTGGCTATGCGGAATTCTCGTATGCAGAAAAGGCAATTCATTACGGCGTGCTGGGGTATTGCTTAAAACCGCTTGAGTATGACAAGATCATGAAGCTTTTGCTAAAAGCGATCCATCAGATTGAGCAGACAAAGCGAAGACTTTCGGACAGTGATTTTCTGGATGCATTAAACAATAATCAGATAGAGGTTATCCGGGAGCTGTTGACGGAACGAGGAATTGGAAAAGACAGGTGTTATCTGGCGGTGATCAATGGCGCTGAGCATCCGCTGCAAAGCACGATGGAGATCGCAATCGGAAGAGATCAATATTGCCTGATCTCGGAAGAAGCTCTGACAGAGGAAAAATTATCAGAGCTGTTTTCTTCCGGTCAGGCAAAAAGCATCGGATACTTAAGAGAACCGGTGACCATAGAACAATTACCGCAGTCACTTCAACGGTGTTTGGTTCAGTCCTATCAGTTTTTTATTGATCCATCCTGCACAATCTGTGAAGATCTTTCCGAAGAAAAAACAGAACAATATATATGGAGACTATCGGAAAGTATCAGCAAGAATGCCTGGGATAATGTGTGTGAACAATTGACCAGGATAGAAAAAGGACAGTACGAAGGTTTTAGCGTTCAGACTGCTCTCCGGATGAGCAATATGATATTTGCCAGCGAATTATTCAGGGAAGAAGTAAATGACTATTATCTGTATAGTATCGGGCAGATGGTAAGGGAGTACGGACATTTTGATCACCTTTTGCGATCGTTAAAGGAGTTGATCCTTGGGGCAGAAAAATATGAGGGGGAAAATGTCTTCTCCAACAGTGTATTTATGAAATTAATGCATTACGTAGATACACATTATCAGGGAGATATTTCTCTTGCATCTGCTGCACAGGAGTTGCATTTAAATCCCAATTATATCAGTCAGTTATTTAAAAAAGAATCAGGGATTACTTTTGTACACTACATTACACAAAAGAGGATCAAACAAGCAGCAGATCTTTTAGTGATGACCAATAAGCCGATTTCGGAGATTGCGGATGAAGTCGGTTTTCATGATTACTTTTATTTTTCGAAAATTTTTAAAAAGACCATGTTAAAAACACCGGGACAATATCGAAATGAAATGTGAGAAAAGCGGATCGTAAGATCCGCTTTTCTGCATTTTTTCCATAAAAACCTAAAGATAATCCATTGTATTTTAACAAGCATTCAGAAACGGCATTTTTTTAGATGAAAGTCAGAGAATCTATCCATTTTTTTCATACACGGTAGTCCGTATATTGGTGTTGAAAAGGAAAGGATAATACTATGATCGATAAGCAGAAACTGATAAAAGCAAAAAAACGGGCAAAAAACGATGCATTGTTGTATCTTCTTTTGCTCCCTGTATTGGCATGGTATATATTGTTCTGCTATTTACCCATTGCCGGAGGAATCTCTTTATCGCTACGAAATTTTCGATTTGATATGGGCATTTGGAACAGCCCCTTTGTGGGACTGACACACTTTAAAAGCATGATGTCCGACGGTGATTTTATCAGGGCAGCAAAAAACACTTTGATCATCAGCATGGGTCGTATCTTTTTTCAGATGCCCTGCGCTATTCTGGTGGCTATTTTCCTGAATGAGATACGAGCTGAAAAACTTAGAAAGAGATTCCAGACGATCATCACGTTTCCACATTTCATTTCATGGGTTGTTCTGGCAGGTATACTCAGTAATGTTTTCGGATCCGGAGGAATTGTAAATCAGCTGCTGGCTCTTCTGGGAATGGAAGCTATTTCGCCAATTACTCAATCAGACAGTTTCCGTGTATTTATCTGGTTGTCAAATATCTGGAAGGAAGTAGGATGGGATTCCATTATTTACCTGGCGGCGATCACATCGATTGATCCAGGATTATATGAGGCAGCGGAAGCGGATGGGGCAGGAAGATTGCAACGAATATGGCATATTACATTACCGGGGATCAAGGGAACGGTTGCGATCATGTTGATCCTTGCTATTGGACAGGTCATGACAAATGGCTCTTTTGATCAGATTTTTAACTTATATTCTTCACCGGTATATAAGGTCGGAGATACATTAGATACCTACATCTTCAGAGAGTCATTTATCAATGGCGGCATAAATTATGGGTATTCGGCAGCTATCGGTATGTTCAAATCTTTGATCGGAGTCGTACTGATCACGATCAGCAATAAGATTGTTACAGCGCTTGGTGAAAACGGCTTGTATTAAAGGATGGAAATACAATGAAAAAAAAATCTTTGGATATGTATCAGATATGTATCATTTTAATCTTTGGAATTTTAGCGGTGCTGACGCTGTATCCTTTTTACAATGTACTGATATTATCGGTTTCCAATACGGTATCGGTAGCAAACCATTCTATTTATTTGTTTCCATACACAGTAGATTTTACCGGCTATCAGACGATTTTGCAGGATCATAAGTTTCTTAGTGCTTTTCAGGTTTCTCTTTTTGTAACCATTATTGGTACTGCTGTGAATATGTTTCTGTCAGTTACCGGAGCATACGTATTATCCAAACGGGAACTGATCGGAAGAAAAGTTTTCCTGACGATGATTTTGTTTACCATGCTGTTTAATGGTGGTTTGGTTCCGACATACATGATCGTTAAGCAGTTAAACCTGATCAACCGGATATGGGCAATGATCTTACCGACAGCGATCAATACTTACTATCTGATCATTATGAAAAACTATTTTCTGCAGCTTCCTGCAGGACTGATGGAGGCAGCGAAACTGGACGGAGCAAATGAGGCGCAGATCCTGGTAAAGATTGCCATTCCGATTTCCAAGCCGTTTATCGCTACCTTTGCCTTGTTTTATTCTGTGGAACGGTGGAATGAATGGTATAATGCATTGCTTTATATAAATGTAGAGAAGTTTGCTCCGCTACAGATATATTTAAGGGATATTTTGATTGGGTTAAATTCACAATTGTCAGCACAAGCTCAGCAGATGTTGCATTCGTCTCAGAAGGTTTCCACAACAGTGGTACAGATGGCAACGATCGTTATCACGGCAGTGCCGATCATTTGTGTATATCCTTTTTTGCAAAGGTATTTTGTAAACGGAATTATGGTGGGAGGTTTGAAGGAATAGCAGGAAAGATTTGCATGTTAACAGAAGAAAGAATTGTCCGGCGCCGGATAGTTGAAATAGAATAATAAAGGAGAGGGTTAATATGAAATTGAAAAAGATGATGAAGCGTGGCCTTGCTGTTTTCGTAGCAACAACGATGTTATGGATGGTGGGGTGCGGTGCCGAAAACGGCAGTACAGAAAACACAATTGAGGATGACAAGGGGCCAGTAGTACAGGAGAGCGTTACACAATCTGAAACCACAGTAGAACCTACCGAATTGTCCATCGCTATCTGGAATGCAGATGAAGCTTTTGGCGGTGATGCTGTATTATCCGAAATAGAGGAGAAACTGAATATTAAGATAGTGCCTATGAACGTCACCTGGGATGATTATACTCAAAAGGTCCAATTATGGGCAGCATCCGGAAGCTTACCGGATCTGTTCATTGGAGCGGACCGGACCACTACCACCTATCCGCAGTGGGCAAAACAGGGAGTAATCAAGGCCATTCCAGAAGATCTGAGTGCATATCCGAATCTGCAGGAATATCTTTCGGGACAGGCTGCTAAAGATGCCATGTTGGATGGAACGCTATATTGCATTCCCAGACAAACGTATCCTTCGCAGGTATGGACTTGTATTGATCGTGTCATCTGTTATCGTTGGGACCTGGCACAGAAGGCGGGGGTAACCAAAGAACCCGAGACATGGGAAGAATTTAAGGAAATGATACTGGCAATCATGAAGGCAGATCCGGATCAAACCGGTGTGGGAGGAATGACGGCATCTGATAAGAATCTGCTTTCCGGTATGTTTTTGCCGTATGCTTCTCCTATTATTGTGGATGGGGGATCATCTTTTAAATGGGTAAAGGATGATGATGGACTGTACAAACCGGCTTATTTTGTTGAAGATACCGTTTCTGCTTTTTCGCTGGCGAGAGATTTCTATGAATCTGGTGTGATTGAGAGCGATATTGCGCTTACGACCAACCAATCGGCTGAAGAAAAATTTTTACAGGGGAAAAGTGCGGCTATCATTACTTCCGGCGGCTTTGAGAACAAGTATGAAAATATTGCCAGATATTGGGCGGATGTTCATGGATCGGATTATTTAGATGACGTCAAAGCGTTACATCTGATGCCCGGCAAGGATGGAACATTAACATATCCTATGTGGGGCTATGCATGGAGTGAGACGTATATTAATGCATCAGTAAATGATGAAAAACTGGATAAGATCCTGCAGCTGTTTGATTATCTTTTGTCGGATGAAGGTG
>JAIKYN010000124.1 GCA_024683155.1 Lachnospiraceae bacterium
TTCACGGAGTTATTAAACAGCACCACGGAAACGGGCTGGCTCGGGTTTAACCGCCTGCTGGATTCCAATCTGATCCGCACACGGGAAGAATGATCTTGTCGGTATCTGGGAAGAGCAGATTCACAAACGTGAAGATCAAAAATGCGTTGTGATCGTATAAAAGGTTAGAACAGATAAGGAAATTATATGTCCTTGGAAAAGAATGATATTGTAACCATCCGAATCGAAGATATGGGAAATGAGGGCGAAGGCATCGGAAAAGCCGATGGCTTCCCTTTGTTTATAAAAGGAGCCGTTCCCGGAGATCTGGTGAAGGTAAAGGTGATGAAGGCAAAGAAGAACTATGCCTTTGCACACCTGGAGGAAGTAGTGGAGCCTTCTCCTTATCGTGCAACACCGCCTTGCCCGGTTGCAAGCCCTTGCGGAGGATGCAGTCTGCAACACGTTTCCTATGAGGCACAGCTTCAGTATAAGCAGAATAAGGTGCGCAATGACCTAATCCATATCGGTGGCTTCGATGCCGAATATATTGATTCCATCTCCGAGCCCATCATCGGCATGGAGGAACCCTATCATTACCGCAATAAGGCGCAGTTTCCCATTGGAAAAGATAAGAACGGGAACCTGGTGGCGGGATTTTATGCCGGCAGGACCCATGACATCATTCCCAACCGAGATTGCATGCTGGGAGTAAAAGAGAATAAAGAGATCCTGGATATCGTCCTAGATCACATGAAGGCCTGTCATATCGAGCCGTACGATGAGGTGACTCATAAAGGGCTGGTACGCCACGTACTGATCAGGAAAGGTTTTGCTACCGGACAGCTGATGGTCTGTGTGATCATCAACGGGAAGAAACTGCCGAAGGAAGATATTCTGGCACAGAAACTCATGCAGATGAAAAATATGACAAGCGTGTCAATTAATGTCAATACCGGCCATGATAACGTAATCCTGGGAAAAGAGGTCCGCCTCTTGGCCGGCGAAGAGCGGATCATTGATAAAGTGGATGACATTTCTTTCTGTATCTCGCCCTTAAGCTTCTATCAGGTAAATTCCGTGCAAATGGAAAAGCTCTATAAGCAGGGCCTTATTTACGCAGATCTTAAGGGGAATGAGACGGTATGGGATCTGTACTGCGGCATCGGAACGATTTCTCTGTTTTTGGCACAGAATGCAAAACAGGTATATGGTGTGGAGATCATCCCGGAAGCCATTGAAGATGCGAAGAAAAATGCCCGGATCAACGGGATCACCAATGCGGAGTTCTTTGTGGGTAAGGCAGAAGAAGTACTGCCGGAAAAATATGCGGAGTTCCGGGAGAAGGAGCTGAAAGGGGAAGGAATCCAAACGGATGGTCATGCATCGGCAGATGGAGAAGGCACAGATGAAAGACAGCATAAACCGGCAGGCTACGCCGATGTGATCGTGGTGGATCCGCCGAGAAAGGGCTGTGATGCTAAGTGCCTGGAAACCATTCTTACTATGGCTCCTGAGAAGGTGGTATACATCAGCTGCGATCCGGCAACTTTGGCCAGAGATGCACGGATCCTGGCAGATGGTGGCTATGAACTTATACATGTGCGGGCGGTGGATCAATTTCCCCAAACAAGCCATGTCGAGACTGTATGCTTATTGTCCAAACTTCATGAGGCAAAGCATCATGTCAATGTTAAGTTAGATATGGATGAACTTGATCTCACAAGTGCTGAGGCGAAGGCAACATATAAAGAAATCGAAGAATGGGTGCAGGAGCACTATGGATTTCATGTAACAAATCTGAACATTGCTCAAGTAAGGCAGAAGCATGGAATTATAGAAAGAGAGAACTATAATAAGCCTAAATCTGAGAATAGTAGACAGCCTGGATGTCCGGAAGAAAAAGTAAAAGCTATAGAGGATGCTATGAGGCATTTTCAGATGATATAAGCTCTTTGCATAACAAGAAAAAGAGATATCTGTATGTTGATGCAGATATCTCTTAAAAAAATAGGAAACACTAAAGACTCACATTGCTAATAGTTCAATCAGTTAGAAACGAGACTTTTACGCAAGACGATTAATTGCTCATTTGGAGGGATCGAAGGGAAACGTATTTTCGTTATACTTGCATTCAACGAGATATCTTTTTCCGTACCGATTCTGCAGGATTTCTACAGAGGAATGCAGCAGACAGAGAAAATCTCTCCATTCAGCTTCTGTTTTAAAACCATTGGC
>JAIKYN010000162.1 GCA_024683155.1 Lachnospiraceae bacterium
AAAGCATCTCTTCCACCAGCTCGTCCCGTTCTACCTTCATGATCAGGCTACGTGCATTATTATGACTGGTAATATAAGTCGGATCTCCGGACATGATATAACCAACGATCTGATTCACAGGGTTGTATCCCTTTTCGATCAATGCCTGATATACCGTCTCCAGGACTGCTTTCGCTCCGCTATCGCCTGTCTCTACCTGGAAAAATTGTGTTCTGTCTAAATCACCCATAGTAACTCCCACCCAGTGTTGAATATATAACTAGTTTGTCTTGGTATCATATTATTTTATCGTACAACGCACTAAAATACAACGACCACATACTCGCCCATGTCACGGATCTCGTATCGGTGTAGCTCGCCAAAATCGATCAGGATCTGTGTTTCCACGTACTCAGACGGAAGATTGCCATTATCAAGCACCGTGATGGGATAGCCGCAATAGTTAAAGTACTGTTCCATCATGTCCGCATCGGTCATACACACGCTTAATGCGGATCGGTAGACAGTCTCTGTATATGTCACATCATGAACATCTTCTCCAAACCACTTTTCATGAAGATTTAAATATGCTTCGCTGAGAAAGCCATTGCCCGGCTTCATCTCTTTCATAGCATAAAAATCGCGCGCCTTTTCTTCTTCCCAGCTGATAACAGGAAAAAGAACCGGTTTCCCATAATGCTCTGCATACAAAGCACTACCGGTCTGTGCAATCAATCGCTCTTCCTGAGAAGCCAGCTTATATGTAAGTAAATTCAGGTTATTTAAATAGGCGCTTTGACGGAAACACAGGAAAAGTAATGCCAATAATGCTACGTAAAACAAATGCTTCCGCGCACTCAAGCATTCCAGTATAAGAAAAAATGTAAGTCCGGAAAACAAAGCGACCGCTTGTGCGGTACGATAAGGCATCGCTGTTCCCTGGATCAACCCTTGCAGAAAAACCGAAACAAAAGCAAATGCCCCCCACAAAAGGGACTCTGGGTTCTTTCTCCGTATACAGTCTGCAATAACCATCACCACAAAAATGATGATGCATCCTGCTAATACTGCAATCGGAAAATACACAGCCCCTCTGATAAAATATTTTTCCAGCATGGATTTAATAAACAGTTTGATAGAGAAATCTTCATGTAACCAGGCAATACTGGTTGCTCCGTTGCGGTAATAGGGAATTCCCCTTAGGCGACAGATCACATGCCCGATCGCGGTTCCCATAATAATTCCAAGGACAAGGGGAATTGCCAATTGCACCCCTTTTCGCATCAGTTCCCCAAAGCTTTTCCCTGTTCTGCTTTGATACCAAAGAAAGAATAATACTAAGAAAACATAAGAAAACAAGGCCGCCTCGTAACTGGATGCCACAAGAGCCATTGGAAAGATTGTGATAAGCAGCTTTAATCCGTAGTTTATCTCTGATGACTCAAAAAACAAAAGTACTAAAGATACAATTAAAAGATTGCAACAGGTTACAAAATTGGCGCCGTTATAATTCCATATTTCCGCGATCAAAGGAAATGATACGATCCCGGCACAACAAACTACATATTTAGCAATTTTCTCTTTCTGCGCATCGACCCTGTAAAACAAACATCCAATAGCAAGAGACGCTAACAGCAAAAGCAAAAGGGCAAGGCATTTTTCCCATATATCATTTACTTCGTGAAATGCAAACAGTTTTTCATACAGTACAAATCCCCATCTTCCGGACCACATAACACCCGCCTGTCCGGTATATCGGTCTCTTAAGAGATCTTCAAAATGCAACTTCGTATTTACCAGGGAAGGTAAATGTCCAGTCACAGACAATAGGATCCAAGGAATCCAAAATTGAGGTTTTCTGACAATATCTCTGCAATAATCTCTGAACGTTTCCCGCATACTGATCCCCTACATATCGTTCTTACAATCATTCCGTTCTTCTTCCGAAGAATTTTCCTTTACTTCATCAATAATAAATGGTGGTCTTGTACGGGATGCATCCAACGTGCGCCAGATATATTCCCCGATCAATCCCAGCATGATCATCAAAAGTCCAAACCCAAGGAGGATCACACACATCAAAGATGCCCAGCCATCCACCGGAGTCTCTCCTTTGATCTTCTCTACCAAAACGCTGATCATCATGATTATCGCCAGAAGATCGAATGCTACACCAATCCCCATCATGATCCGAAGCGGTGCGTAAGAGAAACTCATAATGGAATCCATCACCAGTTTGATCTTTTTGGAAAGCGTCCAACGAGAAGTACCAACTTCCCTATCCTGACGAACAAAATAAATAACATCTGTCTGAAAGCCGATCCACATAACCTGTAAGGTAAGGGAGGAATTCTTTTCATCCATCAGTTTTAATACTTCAATGGCCTTTCGGTCCACCAAATAACAGTCACAACCTCCCGCAGGCATATTTGGATTCACCATTTTTCGGATCAGTGAATAATAGCGGTTTGCAAAAAATACCTTGACGGGATTTTCTTTCCGTTCTTTTCTGGCTGCCAATACCACTTTATTGCCTTTTTTCCAGCTCTCCAGCATTTCCAGGATCAGCGTGGAATCTTCCTGCAGATCCGCTTGTTTCGTCACTGCACAGTCACCGGTGCAGACAGTTAATCCCGCTAATAATGCAGAATGCTCCCCAAAATTTTTAGACAGGCGGACACATTTTACCTTTGGATCTCTGTCTCTCAGATGATTCATCACTTCCCAGGAATTATCCCCGGAGCCGTCATCCACGCAGACGATCTCATAATCTTCCAGCCTGGGAAGGACCTTTTTCTGAAGATCCTCATAAAGAGCTTCCAAAGTATCTGAATTATAATAAACCGGTATGATGATGGATAATTTATACATATGCTCGTTCCTTTTTATTGTTCTTTCATCAGCTTTACATACTGATCATAATCCCGGATATATTCATGTTCATCATAATGCGTACTGGCAAGGACAAGCAGAACCGAATCAGGAGAAAAATCATACATATCTTTCCACAGCATATTGGAGAGATATAATCCCATACGGGGTTTATCCAACAAAATGATCTCCGTTTCAGTTCCATCCGTGATCTTTACTTTACTGGTACCACTCACATTGATCAGTACAAATTCCGAAGTAAGATTCGCATGTTGTCCGCGCACCACCGTGGCATCTGACCCATAGATGTAGAATATGCGCTGAATTGCAAAAGGAACATCTCTCTCTCCCTCTGCTACCACCAGGTTACCACGTTCATCTCCGCATTCTTTGAAATTGATAATACGATATTTGTTTTGCAATGACATGTATATATTATCCTCCTACAGAGGTGATCCATTACACTCGAAAAGCATTTAAGCATTCGATCACATATTCTTGTTCTTCCGCTGTCATTCCATTATACATCGGAATAGATAAAACTGTATTTGCATAATGCTCGGTGATAGGAAGGATTCCTTCCTTTAATCCCAGATAACCATATGCCTCTGATAAATGAGGCGGAATGGGATAATGAATAATACTGGCTATACCGTTTTCTTTTAGATAATCTAATAGCTGATCCCGATATTCAGATTGAACCACATATTGATGCCACACCGGCATGTTTCCGGATCTTGTTTTGGGACAAGAGATAAGTGGATTATGTATTTTTGCAGAGTATTCTGATGCCAAAGACTGCCGTTCCGCAGTAATCTCATCCATGTGAGATAATCGAATATTTAGAAGCCCCGCCTGCAATTCGTCTAATCGCGAATTTGCTCCTACCACTTTATTGTAATAGCGCTTTTCACTTCCATAATTTCGGAAAATCTTAGCATCTTTGATAATATCCGGATTGGAGGAAACCAGTGCACCTGCATCTCCAAAAGCTCCTAAGTTTTTAGAAGGATAAAAAGAAAAGCATCCAACATCGCCGAAAGAACCTGCCATTTTCCCGTTCCATTTGGCACCGTGAGCCTGGGCACAATCTTCGATCAAATATAATTGGTGTTTTTTACAGAAAGCAACGAGAGCATCCATATCGGTCATATGCCCATAAAGATGAACCACCATAACTGCCTTGGTTTTTTCTGTAAGATTTTCTTCCAGTTTCGTCAGATCCAGCTGAAAATATTCGTCAGGCTCCACAAATACAGGCGTAGCATGATTAATGGAAATTCCCATTACACTGGCAATATATGTATTTCCTTGAACGAGTACTTCATCGCCTTCTCCGATTCCAAGAAGTTTACAACCGATCCATAAAGCATCCAGTCCGTTTGCCAGGCCTGCACAATAAGGAACACCTACATATCTAGCGAAAGATTCTTCAAAGGAAGCCTCTTCTTTTCCTAAAATATACCAACCGGATCGAAGTACCTCCAGTGCCTTATCCTCATATTCTTTCTGGTACTGATAAAAGCCTCGGTCCATACGGTTTGCGGCAATTTCCATCAACTGTTTCATACTTTATCTGCTCTTTCTAGATAATTACATCATCCAATCTCGAATTTTATTATCCCATTTCCCATGTCTTCTGCCAACACCCCTTCCAGGATTTTTCCTTTCAGGTCTTCATCCGTCTGATACGCTACTTCGATGTACTCCTTGGTATGTCCCATCTGATAGGTAATACCATCCATCACCTTGCTTTCTTCAAAAAGCACCGGCTGCATCGTACCTATATAACTCTCTCGAAATGCTTTCGATTGCTGATCCCGAAGCTCTATGAGCCGGTGTACCCGCTGTTCTTTTACTGCCTTGGTCAGCTGATCTCCCATGCGGTCTGCCGGCGTTCCGGCTCGTCTGGAGTACGGAAATACATGCATCTCATAGAAATTGATCTCTTCCAGATATTTTACCGTCGTTTCGAACTCTTCTTCTGTTTCTCCCGGAAAGCCTACGATCACATCCGTAGTTATGGCAGGATTCCCCAATTTTTCCCTGAGAAGCGCCACACTCTCCCGATATTCCGCTGTCGTGTAGTGTCGATTCATCCGCTCCAGCACGCTGTCACAGCCGCTTTGTAAGGACAGATGGAAATGATGGCAGATCTTTGGCATCCCTGCCAGCGCATCCACGAATTCTTCCGTAATAATGCGCGGTTCAAAGGATCCCAGACGGATCCGTTCGATCCCCTTCACTTCATGGATCTCTCTAAGAAGTGCTACCAGGTGTTTGCAGGGGAAACTTTCTCCCTTTTTCACATTGATCTTTCCGTCAAAATCCAGCCCGTAAGAACTGATATGGATCCCCGTAAGGACGATCTCCTTATATCCTGCTTCCGCGATCTTTCTTACTTCTTCCAGGATCGCTTCCGGTTTACGGCTGCGGTTTCTACCCCTGGCAAAGG
>JAIKYN010000166.1 GCA_024683155.1 Lachnospiraceae bacterium
TACAACGGTTGGCAAGATCAATAACCAGGAAGCCCTGGCAGATGGCATTATCAAAAACGGGGGCACACATTTCCTGGAAATGAGCGGCGGCAGTATCAATGCCACAGAGTTAGTGGCGGCCCTGATCAATCAGAAGGATAACATCATCGAAGGGATTCAGTATGCCCAGGAGCAGATCGACGGATCTATGACCATGCTGCTTCTGACCGCTACCGGAGTCTATTGTGCCCGGGATAAGATGGGACGTACCCCGCTGGTGATCGGTGTAAAAGATGAGGGGTTCTGTGCATCCTTTGAAGAATTTGCGTATTTAAACCTGGGATATCGGGATTACAAGGAATTAGGCCCCGGTGAGATCGTGGTCATGACACCGGAAAGCGTTACCACGCTGGTAAAACCCGGTAGTGATATGCGGATCTGTACGTTCCTGTGGGTTTATTACGGATATCCGTCCTCCAGCTATGAAGGCCGCAGCGTGGAGCAGATGCGTTACAACTGCGGTAAACTGATGGCAAAGCGTGACGGTCTTACCAAGGAGAACGTGGACATTGTGGCAGGTGTACCGGATTCCGGTACGGCCCATGCGGTAGGATATGCCAACGAGTCCGGAATTCCTTTCTCCAGACCGTTTATTAAATATACACCGACCTGGCCCAGATCCTTTATGCCCACTATTCAGAGTAAGCGAGATCTCATTGCCCGTATGAAGCTGATCCCGGTACAGGAACTCATAGAAGATCAGAGACTGCTGCTCATTGATGACTCCATCGTGCGAGGCACACAGCTTCGGGAAACCACGGACTTCCTGTACAGCGCAGGAGCCAAAGAAGTACATGTGCGCCCGGCATGTCCGCCGATCATGTTCGGCTGTAAGTATATTAATTTCTCACGATCCACTTCCGAAATGGAACTCATTGCCCGAAGGATCATCAATAAAGAAGAAGGGCAGGAGGTAGAACGTGCTGTGCTGGAGGATTATGCCAATCCGGATTCCGACCGTTATGCACATATGCTGGAGGAGATCCGAAAGCAGCTGGGCTTCACATCCTTAAGCTACAACCGTCTGGATGATATGCTGGATGCAGTAGGCATTGATCGCAGCAAGCTTTGTACGTATTGTTGGGACGGTAAAGAATAAACAAACAGACAGGAGGGGTAACACACATGGCAGAAAGTAAAGCAGGTACAGCAAAGAAAGCAGCAACCACCAAAGCTTCCACTAAGAAAACCACTACAAAGGCTACCGAGAAGAAGGCTGCGGCAAAAACAACGGCAAAGAAGTCTACGGCGAAAACCACTGCGAAGAAAACCGCTGCAAAGACTGCGGCGAAGAAAACCACCGCAAAGACTGCGACGAAGAAAACCGCTGCAAAAAAGACGTCCACTGCCAAGAAGAGTACCTCGTCCTCGATCCGCCTGAGCAGTGATGAAAAGAAGCTGATCACCAATTTCCGTAAATGCAATGATGTGACGAAGATGATGTTATTGAAAGCCGTAGAGAAGGTATCGGAAACAACGGCTGCAACCACCAGTGCATCGGCAGGAACCTCTTCCGGACTGAATCTGGAAGGGATCATGAGTCTGTTTAATAAATAAGAAGTCATAAAAGGAACCTGAAAACAACAGAAACTGAGAATGACGTATGTATGCCTCTTTGCAAGGATAAAAACCTGCAAAGAGGCATTTTTGCGTCCTTTTTCCCAGGAAAGAGCTTGTGAATGGGCTGTAGAAAAAACTACAGGAAGTGAAATAGTTTCCAAAATCAACACCAAAGAGACAGAGGTTAGAAGATCCTAATTGTGCAACACTGCCAAAAAAATAGACGAAATTTGTATATTGTCGGATAGGATTTATCATCCCCCGGGAGGGGTTCCTATGGTATAGTGATAGTACATTAGAACCATTATGTGAAAATGGGAATTCGGAAAAGGAAAAAATAGGAAAAGAGAGGTACCTTATGGGCAAAAGTTTGGAAGAATGGAAGCTTGGCGATCCGATGATCAACGAGAACGACTTCTGGCAGGATCCCAATTATGTTGCGGAAGATCCTGAAAAGGAGCAGCTGGTTCTGGAACTGGCAACCTTGATCACTGACCGTATCAAGAAGAAATTAACCAAGAAATTAAATAATCGGGATCCGGAGTACTGGGCACTGGACCGGGTATTTACAAAAGAAGAGATCAAATTCTGTCTTTCCTTTAAAAAGACCAGAGTTCCTTATACACCGGAACAGCTGGCAGAGATGAACGGCATGTCTCTGGAAGATACGAAAAAGATGATCGATCGTCTTTTATGGATCGGTATCATAGAGATGACCCGTACGGAAGACGAGAAGCATGAGAAGGTTTATAACCTGCCCATCTTCGTTCCCGGATCGGCGGAATTCATGATGATGAACGATCAGCTGACCGATGAGCATCCCGAGCTGGCTACATTCTTCAATCTGATGACACAGCTCCCGCTGGCAGGGATCACACAGATGGTTCCTCCCGGAGGTGCCGGTATCGGTATGCATGTTATCCCTGTGGAGAAAGCGATCTCCATGGAGAATCAGTCGGTATCCATCGAGCACATTTCGCACTGGCTGGATCAGTACGATAAGTATTCCATCGGACAGTGTTCCTGTCGTAAACAGCAGGCGATGCGTGGCGAAGGCTCCGGCCAGATCGAAGGCGAGTATTGTATGGGAATGGGCGACATGGCAGAGTACATGATCGACCGTAACATGGGCCGCTATATTACCAAAGAAGAATGTCTGGAAGTACTGGAAAGAGCAGAGCGACACGGCTATGTACACCAGATCACCAATATTGACGGCAAGGGTAAGATCGTAGCGATCTGTAACTGCGCACCCGGTGTATGTAATGCACTGCGTACTTCTCAGTTATATAACACTCCCAATATGTCGGCTTCTGCATATCGTGCCCACGTGGACAAAGAAAAGTGCGTAGCCTGTGGCAAGTGCGTGGAAGTCTGTCCCGTAGGAGCAGCAAAGCTTGGTCAGAAGCTGTGTAAGAAAGACGGCAGTGCCGTTACCTATCCTAAGACAGAGTTGCCGGATGCAAAGAGCTGGGGACCCGAAAAGTGGAATTACAATTTCCGTGATGATGCCAAGATCAACTGCTACGACACCGGAACGGCACCTTGTAAGACGGCATGTCCCGTTCATCTGTCCATCCAGGGCTATATTAAGATGGCAGCGGAAGGTCGCTTTGAAGATGCGTTAAAGCTGATCAAGCAGGATAATCCGTTCCCTATGATCTGCGGTGCTGTATGTAACAAGCGTTGTGAAGATGCTTGTACCCGCGGAACCATTGATCAGCCGCTGGCAATTGATGAGATCAAGAAATATATCGCTTCTCTGGATCTGAACAAAGAGCAGAGATACATTCCTCTTTGCGAAAAGCATGATGGCGGAATGTGGGGCGATGAATATAAGATCGCCATCATCGGTGCAGGTCCTGCCGGACTGGCAGCCGCATATTTCCTGCGTCTGGACGGCTATCCTGTTACTGTATTTGAAAAAGAGAAGAGACCCGGCGGTATGCTGATGAACGGCATTCCGTCCTATCGTCTGGAGAAAGATATTGTAGAAGCCGAAATCGATGTGATCCGTCAGATGGGCGTAGAGATCAAGACCGGTGTAAATGTAGGCGAGGATGTGACCATCCAGCAGCTGCGGGAGCAGGGCTATAAGGCATTCTTCATTGCAGTGGGATGCCAGGGTGGACGTCTGGCAGGCGTTCCCGGTGAGGATGCAGAAGGCGTTCAGACCGGTGTAGAGTTCCTTCGTAAGGTAAATCTGGATCATTCCATTCGTTTAAACGGCGACACGGTTGTGGTCGGCGGCGGTAATGTAGCCATTGACGTAGCAGGAACCGCTCTTCGCGCCGGAGCCAGCAAGGTTACCATGCTTTGTCTGGAAGGCGAACATGAGATGCCTGCAGCTGCAGATGAAGTGGCAGAAGCAAAAGAAGACGGTATCGTGATCATGAACGGTTGGGGACCTAAGGAGATCAAGGTTGAGAACGGCAAGGTTGTTGGTATTGTCTTCAAGAAGTGTACCCAGGTAAAAGATGCCGATGGTCGTTTCAATCCCAAGTATGATGAAAATGAAACCATCGAGATCGCATGCTCCAATGTACTGCAGTCCATCGGACAGTCCATTCAGTGGGGCAAGCTGTTAGAAGGAACCAAGGTAGAGTTAAGACCCAACGGAGGCATCATTGCAGATCCTCTTACCCGTCAGACTGCAGAGCCGGATATCTTTGCAGGCGGTGATGTATTTACCGGACCGAAATTCGCCATTGATGCCATTGCAGGCGGACGTGAAGGCGCTGTATCCATCAACCGCTTCGTACATCGTGGAAATCGTCTGGATCTGGCACGTGACCGCAGAGAGTTTATCGAGCTGGATAAGGATGATATCCATGTTGAGACATTTGACAATGCGCAGCGTCAGATTCCCGGAAAGAAGCCCGGTGTTGCAAAGGATACCTTTGAAGATCTGCGTCTGACTCTGACCAGAGAACAGGTGGAGACGGAGGCAAAGAGATGTCTTGGTTGTGGTGCGACTACGGTGGATGAGAACCGTTGTATCGGTTGTGGTCTGTGTACCACCAAGTGCGAATTCGATGCCATCCATCTGACCAGAGAATTCCCGCATGCCAGTGACATGTATCGTTCGGAAGATAAGCTGAAGGCAGTTGGCCCTTATGCATTAAAGAGAGCCGGTAAGATCGCCATCCATAAGTTGACCGGAGATAAGTAAACGAGAGAAAGACCATAAAGAAAACGGCTTGCACCCTTTGGGGTGCAGGCCGTTTTTTGATAAATGCAGGGCAAATATAGAAGACTGATAAAATGGGATCCGATCAGTCTAAACCGATCAGTTCCTTATAGAACTCGGTGTAATCACTGCGCTTTTCCTTGGTAAACTGGATCGCGGTACGAGGATGCTGATTCAAGATACCGGTCATCAGGTACTGCAGATCATAACCCCAAACCACGCCGTCTTTCTTTAACTGTGTCATATAGGACTCAATAAAGTTCAGGACAGGAAACAGGTTATATTTGGGATTACGCAGAAAACCAAGAAGATTTTCCATGGAGCAGTTGCCGGCGCCACGTCCCATACCGAAATAGGTTGCATCCAGCCAGTCTACACCGTCGCCAACGGCTTCAATGGTGTTGGCAAAGGCAAGCTGCTGATTGTTGTGGGCATGGATACCGATCTTCTTGTTGTACTTCGCACCACATTCCAGATACAGATCTGCCAGACGTGCCAGACTTTCCGGATACAGAGATCCGAAGCTGTCTACCACATAGATCACATCTACGGGAGACTGGCCGATCATATCCAGAGCAACTTTTACATCACCTTCCTGTGCGGTGGTGATGGCCATAATATTACAGCTTGTCTCATATCCCTTATTATGGGCATCTTCGATCATCTCAATGGCAGCAGGAATGGTGTTGATATACGTAGCAACGCGGATCAGGCTTAATGCAGAATCCGCTTTGTTTATGATGTCGTTCTTAAAATCGCATCGACCGACATCTGCCATAACGGCCAGCTTGATCATGGGATCAGGACCGAATACTTCCAGGATATCGTCGTCGTTGCTGAATTTCCACTTGCCGAACTTGGTTGGATCGAACATTTCCTTGGAAGCTTTATAACCAACTTCCATATAATCTACGCCGGCTTTGATATTGGCCTGGTACAGAGCCTTAACAAAATCATCACTAAAATAGAAATCGTTTACGAGACCACCATCTCTTAAGGTGGCATCGACCACGCGTACATCTTCACGGTAACCTAGTAATTTTGAAATCTCTTTCATGATAACTCCTTCTTTCGCTTTAGCACATTAAAGTTCAGCAGATTAAAGTGTTGAACTGTAAGTACTAATCTAACATTTATTTTATCACTTGTCAACCGATAAATCCGTCGGGCAATAATTCGTGTGATTCAAACGAGCTACAATCTGAGAGCTTTGTAGATTGAGAAAGGGAAGGCAAAAGGCTTACCCTAGAAGCAGCGAAAGAAAGAAGGCACACCTATGAAAATCGGTTTGATCGTAGAAGGCGGGGGTATGAAATGCGCCTATAGCGCAGGGGTCCTGGATGGTTTTCTGGATGAGAAGATCTCGTTTCCCTACTGTATCGGGGTATCTGCAGGAGCAGCCAATACGGCCAGTTTTCTGGCAGGACAAAGGGACCGCAACCGTCGTTTTTATACGGAACATATTCATGAAGACGGATATTTTGGGTTAAAGAATTATCTGAAAAACCGTAATCTGTTTGGACTCAGGTATATTTACGGAACATTGAGCAATTCGGACGGCGGTGACCCGCTGGACCTTAAGCAGATCATGGTCAATCCGGCAGATTTTGTCATCGTAGCTACCAATGCAAAAACAGGAAAGCCGGAATATTTTCATAAAGAAGAACTGATCCAGGATGATTATCGCCTGATCATGGCATCCTGCTGTTTGCCGGCTGCCTGCAAACCCATTGAATGGAAGGGGCAGTACTATTATGACGGTGGCGTATCCGATTCCCTTCCTTTTAAGAAAGCCATGGAGGATGGCTGCGATAAGGTGGTGGCCATTTTATCCAAACCTCGTGATTACGTAAAGGAGCCGGAGAAAGCCAGAGTGTTCTATACCGTGGAATGTCATCGTTATCCGAACACGATCCATGCATTAAATGAGCGGCACATACGATATAATGCACAGTTCAGCCAGTTAAAACACCTGGAAGATGCCGGAAAAGCCTTTATTTTTGCCCCGGAAGGAAATATTGCCATGAGTACCTACGGCATGGATGAAGCTGCAAACCAGGCCCTGTATGACCAGGGGCTTTCTCATGTACAGCAATACAAAGACGCCCTTTCCGATTTCCTGTGTTATACTTAAGCCATGGCTAATTTACGACTGGATCCGCCCAATTTTGACTTTTTAAATCAATACAGAACTACCTTCCCTTCTTTGGATGAAGAACTGATCCGCATTCTCAATGATGAAAGCCATCAGGTAGAAACATTGCAACAAGCGGTGTTTGAAGTAAAGAAGAAGGATGCGGTGAACGCCCTGAAAGAAATCCCGGTCAGCGAGCT
>JAIKYN010000233.1 GCA_024683155.1 Lachnospiraceae bacterium
CGTCCTGCGAGAAGGAAAAGCGGTGGAACTGACCCATGATTCCGAACATAAGGATTATAAAGACCTGACCTACTGGATCAGTAAGCATAATTCCTATGCCTCCAGAGAAGTGGAAGATTATGTGAGAGCTTACCGGGAAAATGAAACCGCTGCATCCGACGAAACCAAACTGGATGGAACGGCGAAGGCAAAGCGTTTTATTAAATATCATATTTACTATAAGCTGCCCATGGGAATGCGTTCCTATCTGTATTATGTCTATCGGTATTATATTAAGGGCGGCTTTCTGGACGGCAAAGAAGGGAAGATCTTTGCCTTTTTGCAGGCCTACTGGTATCGCTTCCTGGTAGATGCCAAGATCTATGAGTGGGAGCAGCAGAAAGATAAGAATATATAAGAGAAAATCCTCATAAATAGTTAATGAGTATAGGTGATAATGGGAAAGAAAGTAATTTTGATCATCATGGGAAGATATCTTCCCGGATATAAAGACGGCGGACCGGTGCGCAGCATAAAGAATCTTACGGACCGTCTGGGAGATGAATACAGTTTTCGTATACTGACCACGGATCGTGATCATGGGGACAAAGAGCCTTATGAAGGCATCCGATATGAACAGTGGAATCAGGTGGGAAAGGCGCAGGTACGCTATGAGAAACCGGGAAAGATCAGCCGGAAGGTGATCCTGGATTGTGCCAGAGAAGCCGCTGTGATCTATGTGTGTGGTTGCTTTAATGATTATGCTCGAAATGTACTTGCTTTGAAGAGATGCGGAAAACTGAAACAACCGGTTACAATCGCAGCGATGGGACTGTTTGCACCGGGGGCATTTTCCATTCATTCCATGCGGAAGAGGCTATACATGAATGTCTTGAAGCGGGGAGGATTGTTAAAAAGGATCAGCTGGTCCGCAACCAATGAAACAGAAGCTGGACAGATCCGCAGCATTGTAGGCGAATATGCAATTTGCTTTATCGCAGAGGATCTTCCCAGGGTGCTTCCTTCCGGAAAGAACAAGGATCGAAAAAAGGAAACGGGAGAATGCCGGATCGCATCGGTAGCACGGATCTCGCCGGAAAAGAATATTACCTATGCCATTGATGTGCTTCAAAACCTTCGGGGCAAGGTGGTCCTGGATCTGTATGGTTCCACCGGGAACAAGAAATATGCAGAAGAATGTAGAAAGCGGATCAGGAAGCTTCCCCAGGGGATCACCTGTAATCTTATGGGACCTTGTGATTCGGAGAAGGTGATCGATGTCCTGCTGGATTATGACGTTTTCCTTTTGCCCACCTTAGGAGAAAACTACGGACATGCCATCTATGAGGCAATGGCGGCGGGATGTGTTCCTGTGATCAGTGATCGCACAAGGTGGACATCTGCCATAGAGGCGAATAATGCAGGTGCTGCGATCTCATTGGATCAACCGGAAGAATTCACTAAAGTGCTGCAGAAATATGTGGCAATGGATTATCAGAGGTTTGCATTACTTGCGGCAAGATGTGTGCAATATGCGTTGAAGATGCCGGTGGATACCGCATTGGATCAGTATCGAAGAATTTTTGAGCAGGCTTAAAGGAAGGGAAGATGGATGGAAACTGGATCACGTGTGCTGTTTATGGCAAATATTCCCTCTCCTTATCGAGTAGCTTTTTTTGAAGAACTGTCACATGTTTGTGAATTAACGGTTCTGTATGAATCTGACTATGCATCGGATCGCGATGCTTCCTGGTTACGGAAGGAAGCATCCGATGGATATCAGACGGTTTTTCTTAAAAGCCGGTTCCGGCTTTCTTCCTCCGCTTTTTGTCCGGAGGTGACCCATTATCTGGATCCAACCAAATATGATCTGATCATTGTGGGGGTATACAGTACGCCCACCGGAATGTATGCCATTCAATATATGAAACGGCATCATATTCCTTATGTGATCAACTGTGATGGCGGTATACCCGGAAAGACAACCGGTCTTAAGGCCGCGATCAAGCGACATTTTCTTTCCGGAGCTGAGGGATATCTGAGCACCGGTTCTTTATGCGATTCCTATCTTCTTGCGTATGGCGCAGAAAAGCAAAGGATCTATCGTTATCCGTTCACTTCGATCCATGCAGAGGATCTGGCAGAAGCTGTACCTACGGCTGAACAGAAAAAAGCACTTCGTAAAGAACTGGGGATTCCGGAAGAAGGAACCTTTATCGTTTCTGTGGGGCAATTTATCCCGCGAAAAGGGTATGATCTGTTGATCAAGGCGGCAGCTCGTCTGAAGCAGGAAAGGCCGGATGAAAAGATCCATTATTGTGTGATCGGAGGAGAGATGCCTTCGGAATATGAGGAGCTGATGAAGCATTTACAGGTTTCTCATATGGAGTTTCTGCCTTTTAAGGATAAAGAGACACTGCGAAAATACTATGATGCGGCGGATCTGTTTGTGCTTCCTACCCGGGAGGACATCTGGGGGCTGGTGATTAATGAGGCCATGGCAGCAGGACTTCCGGTGATCACGACTTCGGCATGTGTTGCGGGAATGGAAATGCTTCCGAACCGGGAAAAAGCTATCATTCCACCGGAAGATGCCAACGCTTTGGCCGATGCCATCGGTGATCATCTGGACGAAAAAGATCAATGGAATATAGCAGGCGAAGAAAACCTTAAAGTGGCGGAAAAACATACCATTCAGGCAATGGCGAAGGTGCACCGGGAAATCTTTGATGCGATCCTCGGAAAACGGGGAAGAAGGGTCCTGTTTGTGGGAACGCAGGTGCCGGATGCTTTAGAGGCGGAAGAAAAACAGATTTCCGCTGCAGGGAATCGTTTTCAGAATAATCTGATCCGCAATATGAAACAAAGCGGCTATGAAGTAGAAACGCTGAGCTTTATCGGGGTGGGTGTAAGCCCTGAAAAGAAGGAGCGGTTACTGCAGGGAGCATATGGCTCCTGGGCCGGGATCGTTGCAGAAAGAGGCATCCTTGGAAAGGTTCAATCTGTGCGTGATTTCGGGCGTTTGCTGAAAGCCGGCCTTCATGACAAGGACTATGTGGTATGTTATAATACTCTGTATGCTTGGTTTTCTCTGCCCAAATGGGCAAAGAGGAATAAAGTACGAAGCGTAGCCATTATAGCGGACTATTCCGGACCGGAATGTTACCGAAGCTTTCCACGGAAACTATATGCACACGTTATGAAAGCATGCTTTCGCAGGTTTCAGACGGTGGTGGGGTTATCCGAACAGATCGGCAGCCTTCTTGGAAGGAAGCAACGTTTTCTGTTAATGGAAGGTGGCGTTGACCGTGCTTTATATAACTTCTTCGAAGAACCTTCCGGGCATATGAATGAAACCTATACAGTGCTGTATGCCGGCTTGCTTGAAACCGTAACAGGGATCGACCTGTTACTGGAAGGGATCAAGCACCTACCGGCTTCTTTCCCTGTCCGGATCCTGTTTACCGGCAAGGGAAGCATGGCCACAGAGATAACAAATGCTTCGAAAGATGATCCGCGGATCTCCTATTTGGGACATCTGCCTTATGAGGAGTATCTGCAGGTGGTAGAGGATGCAGATGTACTGATCAATCCCCGGAACATGAACCTTCCGGAGAATCGGAACAACTTCCCTTCCAAGGTCCTGGAATATTTGTGCAGTGGAAAACCGGTGATCTCTACAAGGTTTATAGGAAATGAGAAATTTCCCCATTTTCTGTACTGCGACAGTACGCCGGAAGCATTGGCACAGGCTATTGTGAAAAGCGAAGAATTGTTGTCTCAAAAGCAAGAACTATACGAAACCAGTCGAACGTTGACGGAGAATTTCCTTTGGGAGAAGCAGATTCAAAGAATACTGAACTGAATAGGAAGAATTATCGGATCTGTATGGTGATCCCGGTATATAAAGAAGTTCCGGATCAGGAAGAACTGTGTGCCATCAACAATGCAGAAAGCAAGTACTCCAAAAAGGATATTTTTTTCGTGTGTCCGGAGAGCATGAATGCAGATGTATATACAGTGGGCGGCTATGGGAAGGAAACTTTTCCCGATCGATACTTTACCAGCGAGAGAGCCTATTCCAGGCTGTTGCTTCGACCGGATTTTTACAAACGGTTTGCGGATCGGGGCTATACCCATATGTTGATCACCCAGACGGATGTGTGGATGATCGGAAATGAAAAAGATGTGTATACACTTCTTCGGGAACAGGAAGAAAAGGGTGACCACTGGTCCTATTACGGGGCACCCTGGCCGGAAGGCAAATGGGTTTATTCCAGAGCTTTCAAGGGCTTGTCCTTGATAAAAAAATGGTTCCGAGGCCGTATCTTATATGTGGGAAACGGAGGCTTCAGCCTCAGAAATCTGGAAGATACGCAAAGACTCCTTAAGGCAAAGAGAGGAATCGCTAAGCATTGGAATTCCGGGGAGGATGTGTTTTACGCATATCACGGTACGGATAATAAGGTGGGATTTACAGTTGCACCTGCGCAGGTTGCCGGTCGATTGTCTCTGGAAGAAGATGCGAAAGCTGCTGCCAGAGCCGGATTCATCCCCATCGGTATGCATGCCTGGAAGAAATATTATCCGGATTTTAAGGAACCGGCGACGGAGCCTCTGATCCCCGGGGATCACAGGAGAAACAGGGAAGAGGCCTATCCGATCCCCATCGTATTATTTGTTTTTAACCGGCCTGTGAAAGCGGAACAATTAGCCGGGCAGGTAGCAAAGATCCATCCGCAGAAAGTATATCTGATCGCAGATCATGGGCGTAGTCAGGTGGAGGGAGAAGAAAGAAAGGTAGAAGCCTCCGTGCAGGCGGTGCGTCAGTACTTGCCGCAGGATTGCAGGATCATAGAAATCCGCGCCGATCATAATATGGGGTGTGATGCGCGGATCAGAGATGGATTGGATCGGGTTTTCCAAAAGGAAGAAATGGCAGTAATACTGGAAGACGATTGTCTTCCCGAGCTGAGTTTCTTTGATTATACAAAAGAACTCCTGGAACGATATAAAAATGAACCGCGGGTAAAATATATCGCAGGGTCCAATCAGGTGGACACCATGCACATCAGAGACAGTTATGCCTTTACTTATAATGCATGGACCTGGGGGTGGGCAACCTGGGCAAGGGCATGGAATGAACAATTGCCGGTAAATGAACAATGGCAGAACATCCGGGGAGACATCCATAGGATCAAGGTCATTCCCGGAAAGCAGCGCAGAGAACTGAAAAAGACCATCGATGTGTATGCAAAGAAAGGAACGATTCCCTGGGATTATGCATTTGGTCTGTCTGTTTTATTTCACGACGGACTAAGCATCGTACCAAGAACGAACCTGATCATTAATACAGGTTTTTCGGAAGATGCTACACACACCGGCAGTGGTATGGAAGGTTATCATCCTCAGACGGTTGCCATGGACTTCCCTCTGCAGCATCCGAAGGATATTGCGGAATATAAAGGATATGTATCTCATGCATACCGATGGCACAGAGAAAGTGTTTTGCATAAGTTGATAAGTCCTGCTTTTTATAAGCGTTTTCTACGCAGATTATTGAAGAGATAAGCAGATTTTATGGATAAGATCAGTGTTTTGATGCCTGCATACAATGTGGCAGCCTATATTGAATATAGCATTGGGAGCATTCTGGATCAGACGTATCCGGACTGGGAACTGATTATAGTAGATGATGGCTCGCAGGACGATACATTATCCAATGCCGAGAAGTTTGCATCTGAAGATCATCGGATCCGGGTATTTCATCAATCCAATTCCGGTGTGGCAGCAGCAAGAAACCGTTTGTTGCAGGAAGCAACCGGTGAATATATTGCGTTTGTGGATTCGGATGATGTGATCCATCCCGACTATCTTAAGGCTTTATATGAAGCACTTGAATGTACGGGAAAACGGATTGCCCGTTGCGGCTATTATGATGTCGATTCCCTGACAGATAGAAACCGAGTTTATGCGGATAAAAGTTGTATTTCTGCCGAATGTCAGGAAGTGGATTCCTATGATTTTCTTGCTGGCAAAAGAGATGCGTTTACTTTATGGGGCTTTTTGTTTCAACGATCTTTGTGGGAAAATATTACATTTCCCAATGTTCGGATAGCCGAAGATACGGCAGTCTTATACAGACTACTGTATCAGGTAGAGAAGGTGGCTGTAATAGATCATGATTTCTTATATGCCCATTTGGTGCGGAAAGACGGTCTGATCGGAAAAGGTGACTTTTCTGAAAAGTATCTGGATCGTTTGAAGGTCCTGGAAGAAAAAAGAAGATTCTGGCAAGCAAACGGAGAGAAGGAGCTGGAAAAGCTGACGATACTGGCCTGGGGGATGGAGCTTCTGAATGATTATGCGGCTCTGCATTCAGCTGGGAATTCAAAAGAAACGAACCGCAAATATACGGAGGAAATGACGAAGATCCGTAGTCTATATCGGAAGAATACGTCACTTTTTGTGAATTCTTCCGTTTCCATGAAACAGAAGCTTTTGTTTTTGATCTGTTACATGCAGCCACTGAGCTGGAAGCTGCTTTGCTGATGTTTTTCCTGATCATCAGAATTTAGTTATGTACGGAGGATACGATATGATAACCCCGGATGCCTTTATAAAGGACCTGAACCGAAAAATTACAAAACAAGATATGGCAGCGTTTGTTTCAACACTGGTTGCAGGTTTTCTGGCGCATGGTTATATGTTTTTCAATAAATTGGCCAATGGGGATGACCTGGTATGCTGGAGAGGAAACGGAGGAGGTCCTATCAGCCAGGGAAGATGGATGAAAGCGATTCTGGAAAATTACCGTATGGATCTGGTGGGAGATTACAGTACGCCCTGGTCCAAGGGATATGTTTCGGTTTTATTATTTGCAATTGCGGCAGTAGTGATCATACGGCTGTTTCAGGTGGAAAGTCCTGTTTTTGCAGGACTGATCGGTGGTATGCTGGTTACCTTTCCTACAGTGGGGATGGCATTTTACTTCATGTATATGTCGGATGCCATTGCCATTGCCTGCCTGTTTACATGCTTATCTGCTTTTTTGATCGCAAGAAAACCATGGAAAAGGAAACTGAGTATTCTTGCGGGTATTTTTCTTGGAGCTTGCGCTGTGGGGACCTATCAGGCATATTTTGCTTTACTGGCGACGTTGCTATTATCGGTGCTTTTGGCAGATTGTTATAAGGGTAAATTCGAGAACCTAAAAGAGTGGCTGCTCACGGGGCTTTATTACATCGGAACCATGGCAGGAAGTATGGTGCTGTATTTTATCATTCATAAGGTCCTGACGACGGTGAAACATATCACCGTGTTGGAAATGCATGGAAGCCGTATGGGAGAAATATCCCCGGCTGCATTGCCGGATGTTTTTTCTCATATGTATAGCTGCTTTATGGATCTTTTTCGGACGGATTATCTGGGAATCGGTGCATCGGTTCTGGTCAGGGGAGCTATGGTTGTTTTGGTGGCTACAGTTCTTTGGCTGATGATCCAAAAGAGCATTTTCCTGGTCAAAGAACAAAAGGTTTCCATGGTTGTAGCCATGTGGATCACAACGGTGATCTATCCCATGGCATTAAATATGATCTTCCTAATGGTTCCTCTGGCTATGGATACCGTTTACATCTTAATGACGCATTCTCTCTGCTTTGTATTTATTCTTCCCTTGTTGATCGCAGATCATAAGGAGAGTGGAGGCCTCGTTCGCTGGATAACAACGCTGGTTGTGGCTTGGTCTGTTTTATATTACGCACATTTTTCCAATGAAGCGTACTTGTATCGGGAAATGGCATATGCCGAGGCACAAGGCTATTATATTTCGCTTATTGCGCAGATCAAATCGGCGGATGACTATGATGCTTCCATGCCTGTGGTTTTGATCGGAGAAAGTGAAGATCCGACGCTTTATGATCTGACAAAGCAATATAGGAATCTGCAAAGATTTCTGGGGGACATTGATACAAAGAATCCACTGGTCGGAAACGATCTGTCCCGCTATTTTATGGCGGAGTATTGTGGATTTGCGCCGGAATATGCTGAACAGACGGATCTGTCCGGTGAGCAGAAAAAGGTATTGAAGGATATGCCGTTGTATCCCAATGCAGGATCGATCCAAGTGGTAGACGGAATGGTGCTTGTGAAATACTCTGATGTGAAATAAGGAATTAAGATGACACTTTACATTGCTTTATTACTGATTATGATATTGGGGACGATCGTGGAATGCTTCCGTCCCGATAAAAAGTTGGTCAGTTTTTTTTATTGGGGAACCATAGGATTACTGACATTTATGCTGGTGTTTCGATATGGACAGGGCGCGGATTACTGGGGGTATCGAAACATATATGCGGATGCACCCTGGAAGAGAGGATTCCCGTTATTCTGGTATACCAGAGATCTGCATTCTGAATTGGGATTCCGTTTTTGCATAAACATTTTTACGGCATTGGGAATCTCTCATGTTTATTTCTATGGCTTATGGAGCATTATCATGATGACCTTTATATCCATAGGAATCCAACGGAATTCGCCACGAAGGATGTTGTCTTTATTGCTTCTGTATCCTACGGTAGGTTTAACCTATCTGTTTTCAGGTGTCAGAGCAGGTATGATGCTTGCGATCATTTTCTGTTTCGGAATACCGGCAATACAAAAAAAACAGTGGATCCGTTATACAGTGATCATTCTTATCTGTGCGCTGTTTCATTCCTCTGCATTGTTTTTACTGATCACGATCCCGGTTTTGTTTATACCATCCCGGAAGGTGATATGGTTGGCTCCGGTTGCAGTAATACTGGGCTTACTGATTACTTATACCCCGATACATACCATGATAGGCAATACATTGGGAGGATCTTTTGAAAGAATCATAAATCCGGAGATCAGCTGGCTGGGACTGGCCGAGCGAACGGTCATGTTTGGTCTGATCACAGCGATGTATCTGTACCAAAAGGAAGAACGTTCACAAAGTGTTACATGCTTATACAACATCTATATTTTAGGGTATTGTATAGCCTGGGGCGGAATGGTAAGCGCGTATATAAGCCAACGGGCATCGGTTCCTTTTAAGGCAATGGAACTGTTTTTATTTCCGATACTCATTGCCAACAGTAACAAAGAGTGGATCAATCGCCTTTTGACTTTGCTATTGATCGGCATCAGTTCGGTCATGGTATTTAAAAACCTGAATGCTTATTTTGCGGATAAAAGTGCATTTGAATATCATTATGTGGGAATCTGGGAAGAAAAAAACGAACTATTGGAGAACTGGATCATCGATGTGACACGATGGGCGGAAAATACCTATAATGAAAATCCTTAAATCAATCACACTGAAAATCACATATATAATCCTGACCTTATCGTTTTCATATATCATGAGTACGTTGTTGGAACAGTTAAGAGGAATGATCCGTTACAAAGACAGTTCGGACGAAGGGGCATTGGGGAATCGTGTACAGGTTTTGGTAGAGTCTTTAGTAAGCGGGGGAAGGATTTATTTCTGGTACGTTCTGATCCTGCTGATTTCTTTACTGATTGCCTATGGGATCACGTGTTTTATCTATAAAACGGCGATACATGAGCATCCCTGGTATTTGGCCATGTTGCATGTGTTTCTATACGGAATGATCTTTGTGATCTATGGGGAATTTTCAGTAAAATATACAAATTACGGATTCGAAGGTTTAAATCTTCACTCCTGGAACCAATTCCTGATCTTGTGCTTGGAAATGGTTGCTGTATTCCTTTGTATGTGGATCCAGAAAAATAAGGCGATGCTGGGACATTATGTTATCGGCCGAGGAGCGGTTTTTACTTACCTGGTATGTGCCTATGCGGCATTTGCGATCATTGGGAATTATCTGTTTATGAGTTCTGCGGAAAAAGCCTGGACGATCACACTGGGAAATATTCTGATCTTCTGTTTCTTTATGGCTTGGATCACGCCCTATATTCTGGCTATTCTATTGTTGCTTGAAACCAATCGGATGAACAGGGATGCAAGGAAGCATTCTGAACCGGATCGTAATGAGAGGAGGAAATTAGCCGCTGCGATCTTTCTCCAGGCATTGTTTGTTTTTGGGATCTATCTGATCGCATGTAACCCGGGGAATATGTACACAGATGCAATGATCGTATTAAAAGAGATAACGACATTGCCTTTTTCACAACTTGGTTTTGCATTTCCCATAGCGATCAGTTCCTTTTACAAGCTGATTTTTATGCTCATCCCGGAGCCGATCATCATTACCGTAATACAGATCTTACTTGCAGCAATGACGGAGACCGTTGTAGCCGGTTTTTTTTATCAGAGAGGCGTTTTGGCAAAGAAAATTCGGATAGCAGGATTGATTTTCAGCATATTGCCGCCAAACGGTATATTTGTGGTTACTTTTACGTCCAATTTTTATTATACGATCGCATGTATCATGCTGACATTATTGTTTGTCCGGGCCGTGGAACAGGGGGATAGTTTCTGGAAAGCACCCGGAAATATAGTTAAGGTGCTGCTGGGGGTTTTGGCTGTAGCGCTTACAAGAAACGAAGGGATGATCACAGCGGCATTGATCGCTGTGGTTCTGTTAATAAAATTCACCGGCATACATAAGAAAAAGATGATCCCGGTCTATCTGATCGTTATGGCATTGGGAGTAACCTTGGTCACATCCGGCGGTTTTAACTGGATCTTACAAAAAGTGTTAAATGCATATTCTACTGTGGGTGTGGATAATGTGAATGCCGTAGCCTATTATAACGGAAAGCTACCTGATAATACATTGTACCCGGAAGTACTCCAAAAAGAATATACCATATATGAGGTTGGCAATTTGAGTCCTTACAGTTATAGCAATAATTATCCTGATATTGTAATGGCTTCTATCATCCATAATCCAACGATCGTGTTAAGAAACCGACTGAATAAGTCAGACTGTGTATGGGATGTGCTGGAAAACAACGGGATCCATACTGCCAGAGAAATCATTGGTATTTATGCGAATGATATGGGGGTCGTGCGGCAAAATAACATATTGACAACCCTGTTGATCTATCTGTTTTATCCTTTGACGGTAGCATTTTGTGTGACAGATGTTCTTTTTTACCGTTCCGGCATTTATTTGATCTTATCCCTTGTTCTTGTTCTGTACTGGAGAAAGAATCACATGAAGCGGGGACTGTTACTGCTCTCGTCCTGGAGCCATGCACTTGTTTTATTTTTATGTCTTCTCTGGCAGTGCAGCAGACATACTTATCCGATCATGCTTTGTATTATCCTGGCATTTATCTATACATTGGTTGTGGATCGAAAGAATCCGGGTAGCGAGGTAAGCATTGAAACAATCTGAATTACTGATCATCATACCCGCCTATAATGAAGCGGAAAATATCGTGGGAGTGGTGGATAATATACGCACCCATTATTCCCAATACGATTATATTGTGATAAATGACGGTTCATCCGATGCCACCCGTAAGGTGTGCCATGAAGCCGGGATCCGGTATATGGATCTTCCGGTCAATGTGGGGCTTACAGGTGCGGTGCGGGCCGGC
>JAIKYN010000234.1 GCA_024683155.1 Lachnospiraceae bacterium
CGTCCTGCGAGAAGGAAAAGCGGTGGAACTGACCCATGATTCCGAACATAAGGATTATAAAGACCTGACCTACTGGATCAGTAAGCATAATTCCTATGCCTCCAGAGAAGTGGAAGATTATGTGAGAGCTTACCGGGAAAACGAAACCGCTGCATCCGACGAAACCAAACTGGATGGAACGGCGAAGGCGAAGCGTTTTATTAAATATCATATTTACTATAAGCTGCCCATGGGAATGCGTTCCTATCTGTATTATGTGTATCGGTATTATATTAAGGGCGGCTTTCTGGATGGCAAGGAAGGGAAGATCTTTGCCTTTTTGCAGGCCTACTGGTATCGCTTCCTGGTAGATGCCAAGATCTATGAGTGGGAGCAGCAGAGTGCATCAAAGGATGAGATAGGATGAACGTGCTTTTTTTAACCAATGTTCCTTCCCCTTATCGGGTGGCTTTTTTCAAGGAACTGGCCAAAACGTGTGAACTTACCGTTTTATATGAATCGGATATAGCGACAGACCGGGATGACAGCTGGCTGGATACCGGTGCTGCCGGGGGATATCAAAGTATTTTTCTGAAAAGCCGCTTTCGGCTTTCTTCCTCCGCTTTTTGCCCGGAGGTCATTCATTATCTGGATCCAACCAAATATGATGTGATCGTAGTGGGGGTATACAGCACGCCCACCGGAATGTATGCCATACGATACTTGAAAAAGCACAGGATCCCTTATCTGATCAACTGTGACGGAGGGATGCCCGGAGAAACCCGTGGAGCCAAGGCTGCCTTGAAGCGATATTTTCTCTCCGGAGCGGAAGGGTATCTGAGTACGGGAGCATTATGCGATGCCTATCTGACCTGCTATGGGGCAGCTGCACAGCGGATCCATCGCTATCCGTTTACCTCCATTGATGAAGCGGATCTGGCAGAGGAACCTTATGCGGAAGATCAAAAGAAGGCACTGCGGAAGGAACTGGGACTGCCGGAAGAAGGAACCCTCCTTCTCTCTGTAGGGCAGTTTATACCTCGAAAAGGATATGACCTTCTTATAGAGGCGGCCGGAATGCTTGCCGAATGGCAATCGGAGCAGAAGATCCATTATTGCATCATTGGAGGCGAGATCTTACCGGAATACCGGGAACAGATGGAACGCCTTAAGATCTCCTGTATGGAATTTCTCCCCTTTATGGATAAAGATACATTGAAAAAATATTATCGGGCGGCAGACCTATTCGTGCTGCCAACCAGGGAAGACATCTGGGGGTTGGTGATCAATGAAGCCATGGCGGCAGGGCTGCCGGTACTGACCACTTCTGCCTGCGTAGCCGGAATGGAGATGTTACCGGAAAAAAACAGAGACATTATCCCTCCGGAAGATGCAGAGGCTCTGGCGGAAGCGATGGAAGGATTCTTAGAGCAAAAAGACGGCTGGGAAAGTGCCGGAGCAAGCAATCTGGAAATCGCAAAGAAGTATACCATCCAGGCGATGGCGCGAGTACATAACGAGATTTTTGAAGAAATCTGCAGCAAACGGGGAAAGAAGGTTCTCTTTGTAGGCTCGCAGGTCCCTGAAACACTGGAAACGGAAGCGGAGCAGATCTCTGCGGCCGGAAATCGCTTTCAAAATAATCTGATCCGCAATATGCAGAGAAGCGGTTATGAGGTGGAGACCCTGAGCTTTGTGGGGGTTCCTCTAGAGACAGAACAGAAAGAATCTCTGCTGCAGGGAAAATATGGTGCCTGGTACGGCGTAACAGCAGGAAGCGGCCTTGTGGGAAAGCTCCGATCCGTGAGGGAATTCGGGCGTTTATTAAAGGCGCGGCTCTATGACAATGATTATGTGGTATGTTATAATATTCTGTATGCTTGGCTTCGTCTGCCCACATGGGCAAGACGGAAAAAAACAAAGAGCGTAGCCATTATCGCGGACTATTCCGGACCGGAATGTTACAGGCAGGTAGCAAGAAAGATCTATGCCTGCGGCATGCAGGCTTGCTTCCGCTCCTTTGATACAGTGGTGGGATTGTCGGAGCATATCGGAGAGCTTCTTCGGAAACGGCAGCGCTTTGTGTTAATGGAAGGTGGGATCGATCGCGATCTTTACCAATATTTTTCCAGGCCTTGTGAGCAAAAAAATGATATCTATACCGTGTTGTATGCCGGCCTGCTTGAGAAAGTAACGGGGATCGATCTGTTGCTGGAAGGGATCAAGCTGCTACCGGCTTCTTTCCCTGTCCGGATTCTGTTGACCGGCAGAGGGAGCATGGCAGAAGAGGTGAGAGAAGCTTCTCAAAAGGATGAAAGGATCTCCTATCTGGGGCATTTACCCTACGAAGCGTATCTTAGAGCACTGGGGGAAGCAGATGTGCTGATCAATCCCCGGAATATGGAACTGCCTGAAAACCAGAACAATTTCCCTTCGAAGATCCTGGAATATCTGTGCAGCGGAAAACCGGTGATCTCAACCCGGTTTGTGGGAAGCGAACAGTTTGCCCATTTTTTATATTGTGACAGTACCCCTTCCGATCTGGCGCGAGCCATGGAAGAGGGCATTAAGTTGCCGGAGAACAAACAGGAATTATACGAAATAAGTCGGAATTTTGCGGAGAATTTTCTGTGGGAGAAACAGATACAAAGAATTCTGAATTGAATACCAGAAGCATTCGCATATGCATGGTCATTCCGGTGTATAAGGAAGTACCCAACCAGGATGAAATGCTGGCCATCAACAACCTGGAAAGCCATTTTTCCAGGCGGAACATTGTCTTTGTGTGCCCGGAGAGCATCAAAGCAGATGTATATACGGTAGGAGGATTTGGAAAAGAGACCTTCCCGGATCGTTTTTTTACCAGTGAAAAAGCCTATTCCAGGCTGCTGCTTCGCAGCGAATTCTATGACCGGTTCCTGGCAAGGGGCTATACCCATATATTGATCGCACAGACCGATGTATGGATGATCGGTAGTGAGAAAGATGTTTACAATCTGCTCCGGTCGGAAGAGGAAAAGGGAGACCGCTGGTCCTATTACGGAGCTCCCTGGCCGGATGGCCGCTGGGTTTATTCCAAAGCATTTCGGGGACTGTCGCTGGTAAAGAAATTTTATCATGGCAGGATCCTTTACAGTGGAAACGGTGGTTTCAGTTTACGGGACCTGGAAGATACCAAACGGCTTCTGAAAGAAAAATGGTGGACGGCCTTTCGCTGGAATTCCGGAGAAGACGTATTTTTTGCTTACCACGGAACCGCAAATCGCTGCGGGTTTACGGTGGCACCTGCACAGGTGGGCGCCGTTTTATCCCTGGAAGCAGATGCCAAGATCGCCATGGACGATGGGTTTATTCCCATTGGATTACATGCCTGGAAGAAGTTCTATCCGGACTTCCCATATCGAAGAGCAGGCTCTCTGGTGCCGGGAGATCGCCGGAAAATGAGGGAAGAGAAATACCCGGTTCCCATTGTACTGTTTGTCTTTAACCGTCCGAAGGCGGCTGAGGAACTGGCAAAGGTTGTGGCAAGGATCCATCCCGGAAAAGTATATCTGTTTGCGGATCATGCCCGAAGCGATGTGCCCGGAGAAGCGGAAAAAGTAGAGGCATCTGTCAAAGCAGTGTATCAGCAGCTTCCGGAAGACTGTGAGATCTTTCTGGATCAGGCAAAGGAGAATATGGGATGCGATGCCCGTATTACCGACGGCCTTAATAAAGTGTTTGCAGCGGAAGAGAAGGCGATCATTCTGGAAGACGATTGTATTCCGGATCTTAGCTTCTTTGATCTTTCCGGGGAATTACTGGAACGATATAAAGACGAGGAACGGGTGAAATTCATTGCAGGTTCCAACCAGATCGATACTATTGAAGTGCCGGACAGTTACGGGTTTACCTATAATGCCTGGACCTGGGGCTGGGCCTCATGGGCAAGAAGCTGGAAGGAAGTGCTTCCCATTGGGAAAGAATGGCCCAAATATCGCAAGTGTATTAAGAAGCTTAATATGCTTCCCATGAAGGAGCGCCGGCAATTTCGTAAAACCCTGGACCGCTATGCAAAAAAAGGTCCGATCCCCTGGGATTATGTCTTTGGACTGTCCGTATTACTCCATGACGGATTAAGCATCGTTCCCACGACCAATCTGGTGATCAACCGGGGCTTCGGGGAAGATGCGACCCATACAGGGAACGGCATAGAAGGCTATTATCCCCAGACGGTGGCCATGCGTTTTCCCTTGCAGCATCCCGAAGCGGTAAAAGAACTTCGCGGGTATCATAAATATGCCTATCATTGGCACCGGGAAGCACTGCTGCATAAGCTGGTGAGCCCGGCATTTTATAAACGATTCTTGAAACGAATGCTGAAACGATGAAAAAGATTCTGATAGTGACCGGTAATTATCTGCCGGGATATAAAGACGGTGGTCCCATACGCAGCCTGGAAAACCTGACGGAGGCGCTGGGAGATGCGTATGAATTTTATATTATGGCTTCCGACCGGGACCTGGGAGAAGATCATCCTTATGCGCAGCTTACGCGGGATCATACATTGGAATACAATACCTGGAACCGGGTGGAAAACGCCTATGTATGGTATGTGAAGGACGGTATCTTCCGAAAGAAAGAGATCGAAGAACTGAGCAGAGATAAAGACCTGATCTATTTTACCAGCTTTTATCGGGAATACGGACGCTACATCCTTTCTCTGAAAAAAGAGGGAAAACTGGAAGGTAAGCCGGTGGTGATCGCTTCCATGGGAGTGTTCTCTCAGGGAGCACTGCAGATCAAGGCGTTTAAGAAGAAATGCTATATTACCCTTCTTAAAACGCTGGGGTATTTCAAAGGGATCATTTGGTCGGTAACCTCCGAACGGGAAGAAGAGGAATTAAAAAAAGTCATCGGCCAGGAAGCAGATTGCAGGATCGCAGAAGATCTGCCCAGAAAACCAATTCCACTTCCGGCACATACCTATGAACCGGACCGGTTAAAGATCGTCTTTCTTTCCCGTATCGTGGATAAGAAGAATCTGGAATATGCCTGCAGGGTATTAACGGAAGCGGCAAAGCATACCGATGGTCGATTGCTGTTTCATATATACGGTCCCAGAGAAGACAGGAGCTACTGGGAAAAGTGTGAGAAGATCCTGGATCAGAGTCCGCTAAATATCGAATGGGAATACCGGGGAGAAGTTCCCGCAGAACAGGTTCCCATGGTACTGGCAGGTTACGATGTGTTTTTATTCCCCACCAAGGGGGAAAACTACGGCCATGTGATCTATGAAGCTCTGATGGCCGGGTGCATTCCAGTGATCAGCGATCAGACGCCCTGGGAAGACTTTCGTGAAAGGGAACTGGGCTATGTGGAACCTTTAAGTGAGATTAGTGCAACCAATGGTTTTGTAAAAGCGATCGTTAAGTTAGCCGCCGCGAGTGGGGAACAAAAAGAACAATGGTCCGGACGCGGAATACAGTATGCAGCGGATCGATGCGAAAAAGCCTATAAAGATACCGGCTACCGAAGAATTTTTGATCTGTAGATGAGAACAGCTTTATGATCAGTGTATTAATCCCGGCTTATAACGTGGAAGCTTATATCGAAAAATGTATACAGGCTGTAGAACAGCAGACCTATGAGGAATTGGAGATCCTTGTGGTGGATGATGGTTCGTCCGATGGGACCGGAGACATTCTGGACCGTCTCAGCAGGGAGGATGACCGTCTGAAAGTGATCCACCAGGAAAACCAGGGCGTTGCTGCAGCAAGGAACCGTCTGATCCGGGAGGCACAGGGTGATTGGATCGCCTTTGTAGACAGTGATGATCTGGTGCATCCCGATTATCTGGCATGTCTGTATCAGGCAGTGTCGGAACAGAATGTTCGGATCGCACGTACCGGCTTTCATGATGTGACAGCATTTGAAGCTTTTGACAGGCAAAAAAAGGACCATTCGGTGCGGATCAAACCGACCCGAGATTTTCTTCTGGGAAAGGAAGAGGCATATACCCTTTGGACCTTTCTGTTTGACCGTAAACTATGGGAAGGTATTTCCTTTCCGGATTGCAGGATCGCAGAAGATACAGGAGTGCTGTATAAGGTACTGTATCCGGAAGAACAACTGGCCGAGATCGAGAACGATGGGTTCTATCAACATCTGGTCCGAAAAGAAGGACTGATCGGGGAAGGCCGGTTTTCACCAAAGATGGTAGACCGTTTGCAGGTTCTGAAGGAACGGCTGGAGTTTTACAAAGAAAAGAAGGATGAAGAACTGATCCAATATGCCTGCCTGACCTATTCCATGGAACTGCTGACCGATCACAATGCATTAAAAGGTAAAGAAAACAAAAAGCTGCGGCAGCAGATCCTTGCGGATTACCGAACGATATATAAAGAAGCCATGAAAGAAGCGGTTTCCAAAAAGCAGAAATGGCTGTTTGGGATTGCCCGCTACTTCCCCGTTATATGGGGACTGGTTACTTAGAGAAGAGGAAATCTACTTGACGTTATATATAGCAGTACTAATATTTCTCAGTTGCATAACTGTTTTTGAATTATGGAAACCTGCCAGTAAATGGAATCAGGTGTTTTTGGGGGCAGCGGTTTTCGTTCTGGCATTTATGATGGTCTTCCGCTACGGACAGGGTCCGGATTACTGGCAATACCGTGCTTTATACGGGGATGCTCCCTGGAAGAGAGGGTTTCCTTTGTTCTGGTATACCCGGAATCTGCACTCGGAGGTAGGGTTCCGCCTGCTGGTTAATTGTTTTACCGCACTGGGAATTCCGGCATTTTATTTTTTTGCCATGTGGAGTCTGGTTTCCATTGGATTTGTATATGCAGCGATCCGAATGGTTTCACCCTACAGAAGCCTGTCCCTGTTGCTGCTTTACCCCACCTGTTATCTTACCTATTTGTTTTCCGGGGTTCGCCAGGGATTGGTTTTGGCGGTATTCCTTTGCCTGGGGTTGCGGTTTTATCATCAGAGGAAATGGGGAAAGTATTGCCTGCTGGTAGCGGTACTGATGTGTTTTCATTTATCTTCGGCGGTACTGTTTTTGCTGATCCCCTTTGCTTATATCAAACGGAAATGGACGGCGCTTTTGCCGGTAGCGGCCTTGGGACTGGGGATCGTTCTTTGCATTACCCCCTTTCATGTGTGGCTTTCGGGACAGTTTAACGGGATCTTCTCCCGGCTGGAAACGGTACAGATCAGCTGGATGGGGCTGGCAGAACGTACCTTGATGTATCTGCTGATCCTGGGACTGTATCATGTTCAGAAGCAGGATACCATAGGAGAATATGCGGACGATCTGTTCCGGATCTATACCTTCGGATATTGTATTGCACTGGGAGGTATGGTGAATGCGTATTACAGCCAGCGGTTCTCGGTGCCTATGAAGGCGGTAGAGATCCTGCTGTTTGCCGTACTTATTGTGAATTGCAGCAAGAAGGCCTATCAGTACTTAGCCATCCTTTTTTTGACCGCTGTTACCTGGGTGATGAGCTGTAAAAATCTGGGCGCTTATTTTGAAGATCAGAATGCATTTGAGTATCAATATATCGGGATCTGGGACGGACCGGATGAAGAGATGGAACGATATATCACCGATGTTATGAGATGGGCAGAGAATACCTATAATGAAAATCCTTAAATCGCTGAAATTAAAAATCGCATATATTGAATTTCTGTTGATCTTCCTGTACATCGGACTGGACCTTCTGGGACAGATCCTGGGGATCTCCGGCTACTCGGACAGTGCCGATGAGGGCGCTATGGGAAACCGGATCCAGCGGATCCTGGAGAGTCTGTTGCAAGGCGGCAGGATCTACCTGTGGTATGTGGTGGTGGTGTTATTGGGAATCCTTCTGGCGTATGCGACGGTACGCCTGATCGCGTTTCTGCATATTCAAGAGACCACCTGGTTCCTGATCATGCTGCATGTCCTGTTGTATGGCATCCTGTTTGTAGCCTATGGCAATTTTCCTACCAAATATACGGATTATGGGTTTAACGGGATCAATCTGAGTACCTGGAATCAGTTTTTGCTCATTGTACTGGAAGTAGCAGCGTTTCCCATCTGCAACTGGCTGCAGAAGGAAAGCCGGGTCATGTACCCGTATCTGTCCGGCAAAAAAGTAGTGGTATTGATCCTCCTTTTGTTGTATGGCTCTTTTGCCTGTGTGGGGAATTCCCTGTTTTTATCAGATGCCAATGTCCCCTGGACCGTTTCACCTGCCAATCTTACCTTATATGTCCTGTTTGCGGCATGGCTTGCTCCTTATGTATTGGGGATCCTGCTGCTTCTTGAAAAAAATAAAGAAAAGCGTAGGTACAGAAGCAATCCCGAAAAACGAATGTTGGAAGGAAAGCTTCTTTTATGGGCTTCCATAGAGATCCTGGGTATCCTCCTGCTATATTTTGTGGCTTGTAATCCGGGGAATATGTACGTGGATGCCATTGATGCATTTAAGGAAATATACAATCTGCCTTTAAGTCAGATGTCTTTCGGATTTCCCATAGCGATCAAGGCATTCTATAAGCTTGTATTTATGATCACTCCCAGCCCGGTCGTGGTAACGATCCTTCAGATCGTGATCGCTGCCGTTATGGAACTGGCAGTGATCCATATGCTGTACCTGCATGGCGTGTCCGGAAAGAAGCTGCTCATTGGAACCGGTATTTTTAATATCCTTCCCATGAACGGCATCTTTGTAGTGACCTTTACTTCAAATTTTTACTATACAGTGGCTTGTACTTGCATGTTGTTAATATTCATCCGGGAACATGAAGAGGGATCGAACTTCTGGAAGAACAAGGTCAATTATGTAAAGATTTTGCTGACGCTTTTGTTTATGGCCTTGACTCGAAATGAAGGAATGATCGCGGCGGCCATCATCGCGCTGGTTTTGTTTATCAAGCTGATGGTTTTGTTTCGAAGAAAGATGCTGCCGATCCTTTTTGTATTCGTAGTGGGAGCTGTGGCATTGGTCATGAGTGGAGGAATGCGTCTGTTATTATCCAAGAGTTTATCCGCCTATGCAACCGTGAATGCGGATTCGGTGAATGCAGTAGCTTACTATAACGGTAGGGTTTCCGATACTACAGAATATATGGATATTATTCGGGAAGAATATGCTCTTTACGAAGTGGGATCATTGACCAAGGCCAGTTATGCCAATAATTATCCGGATCGGGTTTCTTACGCGATCCTGCATAATCCTGATATTATGTTACGAAACCGCCTGAATAAATCGGATTGTCTGTGGGATGTACTGGAAAACGAAGGGATCCATACGGCGAGAGAGATCATAGGGATCTATGAAAACGACATGGGAGTGATCCGTCAGAACAATGTGCTGACGGTGGCTCTTATTTACATGTTGTATCCACTGACCATAGCTTTTTGTGTGACGGATATTTTATGTTACCGCTCCGGCATCTATCTGATCTTATCTTTCATCCTGGCGTTGTACTGGAGTAAGAACCGGATGAAGAGAGGTTTGTTATTGTTACCTGCCTGGGCCCATGCGTTTGTATTATTCCTGTGTTTGTTATGGCAATGTAGCAGACATACTTATCCCATTATTGTATGTGTTGTTTTAGCCTTTCTCTATACCCTGGTGGCAGACCGAACAAAAGAAAACAGTGAGGTTCCCGTTGAAACAGTCTGAATTACTGATCATCATACCCGCCTATAATGAAGCGGAAAATATCGTGGGAGTGGTGGATAATATCCGCACCCATTATTCCCAATACGATTATATTGTGATAAATGACGGTTCATCCGATGCCACCCGTAAGGTGTGCCATGAAGCCGGGATCCGGTATATGGATCTTCCGGTCAATGTGGGGCTTACAGGTGCGGTGCGGGCCGGC
>JAIKYN010000248.1 GCA_024683155.1 Lachnospiraceae bacterium
GGCCACCTCGAACGATTCATATAATCCCAGTGCCACCGTAAGAAGTCCGGCCGCACAGGCAAGATCCCTTATGACTTGTTTTGTAAATATCCCTTTGTTACAGGTACGATACAGAAAGAACGTTGCCATCAATGTCAGTACGTATCCCACTCCCACGCCGTTATGGAGATAATATACAAATACCTCACTGGTAATGGGACTGGATACGATCAGGCATGCAACCACCGACAACATCCATATTTTCATGCGTCCGTCCGACAGCATCTGCCAGAATCCGCTAAATAGAACCGCAAAGAAAGCCAGAAACAAAACGCCAAGAAAATCCGTCAAAAAAGGCGTAAAGTAGATCAGCGGGATCAGTTTATTCACAAGAAAAATGACCCAGCGCCCCTGTGCCGGAGCCAGACCCTCCATAAAATATCGGTTCATGGCCGTATCGTCGATCCCCACCGCATAGTGCGTTATGAAAAATCCGTAGGTGCACAGTAAGGTGATCAACAAGGGTCCCCAGTAAACAGGCTTCCTTAAAAGCTCAAGGGAAACATTCATCCAATCTTTTATTGTTTTAGTCTGCGTTTTTTCCATAAAGCCCTCGTTCTGTTTTTATTTAAAAAGCCATATGTTCAAAGCCGTTGTACAAATACAGAAAATAATTTAAGCCGCAAACCAGGTGCCATAAATAAGCAAGCCATTCCAGGACCAGCAGGATTCCTGTGGCACCGTTTTTCTTTTCAGAATCCAGATATCGGAAACTGTCTTTTAAAAGCATGGTCAGGCTTATGACAAACACAAAGAAAATGCCATGCATATAGCCCCAGGAGAAATTCAGATCATCAAATCTGTCCCCTTTTTCATAAAGAAATGCCAAAGAAACGAATGCACACAGCATCAGGATCCAGGTAAACCGAAAATGCCTGTCTTTCTTAAGCATGGGCAAATGCAATACCAGGTACAGCCCCGGAAATGCCAATGCCAATATGATCGCCAGGGGAATATTATGACAATACAGGTTCCAGGCTGAGAAGAAACCGATTCCCACACCGGTTTCGTTTTCCGCAAGGCTTTCTGCCTGAAACACACCCTTATACTGATAGAGCAGATCCAGGATCGTCGGCAGAAAGCAACAGCCAAACAAGATCGTCTGCCTTATGTTTTTTCCTTTGGACCGGATCAGTCTTGCTAACAGTGCGACCACCGCAGCCATACCAAACACCAGAGTAAAGCTGGGTTTGGTCATGGTTGTAAGAAGAAGCGCTGCCGTAAAAGCAACAGCTTCCCCCTTTTCGATCTTCTCTTCGTAATGATCCAGTATCCGCAAAAACAGATAAAATGCTAAAACAGAAAACGGTCTGGTAGCCAGATACGTCGCATTATGATAAGGGTTTGCCGTAAATACGCCAAGATACTTATGATCCATTCCCGGCAGATAGACTCCCTGTGGAGCATACAGCATGGATACAAAGAACAGGCTAAATACGGAAAAAAGAACCAGCACTCGTTTCCATCCGTTTTCCGCCCCTTCCACGTCTTTTTCCATGAAATACCATAAGCATACAATGCTTCCGGTATTCAGCACCGTAGTGACCAGCGCGGTTGCCGGCTCCACCGGACAAACCCAACTGACCAGACGGATCAGCCAAAAAAAGATGGGATAGGGAAATTCATAGCCGCTTTCCTGGCCCAGAGCCGTCTTCATATATGCCTTCATATCCGAAACGTATAAGGGGAACTGATCCACATGCATACACTGCTCATAGAACAGTTTAAAGGTAAAAAACGAATACCCCAGGATCAAAGCTCCAAAAAGGATGCAAAAACCTATTTGATTTTTCTTTTTCTCACTATTGATATACAACTGCATACGCTCCGTAAATATCCACTTTGTGTGACTCTGAAAAGACGGCCGTATCCGCCAGACGAACCACATACGACATATCCTCTCTGGTAGTATCCAGTTCCTCTATGTCACCGTAAAAAACGAATTGCTGATCAAAAGTTCCATCCAGGTATTCCCGGATGGGAACATGTTGTTGATACAACGTAAGGATCTTCGTCATATCCGGGCTGTCATATTCCACAACCACCGCACAATGTTCCTTACCGGTTTCTCCGGCCGCAGTCATCGCCATCTCATAATCCCCGAAAAAGGAGGATGTATCAGCCCATAAAGTAAAATACATAAAGAGAAACGCCAGTATGTTCACAGCATATAAACCATATACCGCTGTTTTCCATTGTTTGTGTTCTCCGAACACTGTGTTGATGCCGATCCCCGTTAACAGAAGCAACCCGTAATACAGAAAGTTCATACGGTTTACGTTCACTTGTTTTGTAATGATACCGGAAAACAAAGACACCAATACATAGATCCACACCAGTGTCCAACGGCTTTGAGACGTTTTTTCTTTCCCGCAATGGGTTTCGAAAGCTGTCTTTATAAATCCGATCAACGCAAACGGAAGCGAACACAGGTAAATGGTTCCAAAAAACAGATTACTGTTAAACCAGAAATAATCATACTGTCCCAATAAAAGCCGGAGAAGTGCCTGCACATTATCCCTTAGCTGCTCCCGGGAAAAAGCAAACAATAAAATATCCTGAGAGCGCACCTGCTCCGGTAACAAAGGCATGGTGATCCCCGCAAAGGAAAGGGTTTCCAGCCGGAAGGTATTGATCAACATGGTCAGATCGATGGGAAGGGAAACCAATAAGTAGATTGCAATGCAACCCACCATCTGTTTCCATGAGATCTGTTTTCGTATGAACAAAAGCAGGATCCCTGCCACCAGAAAGATCGGGATCGTATAGAAAGAGATCCCATAACTGTACATGGACAGGCCAAATACAACCGCTGCCCCGTAATACCATCTACGATCTTCCAATGCCAGGAACAGCAAAAGGATCCCAAGGATCCACAGATGACCCATCAGGTTACAATCCAGTGCCCATCTGCTTTGCATAAAATGCCAGGGAGAAAATGCCGCAAGGCAGGTGATCCCCAAAGCCGTTCTTGCAGAGAGGAGTTTCTTCGTAAGGATGTAAAATGCTGCCAGCCCCAACATGCTGTAGAAAACAGGAACGATCCGGATCACTGCCAAACCATCTCCCAAAAGAGCGATCAGAGGCAACATACTGTATCCCAATAGAACAGACTGTCCACCGTTTCCCCAGGCCACAAACTCTGCGGGAAAAGAATTACCCACCAGGTCTTTTCCAGTTTCCAGCAGTGCTCTCGCATTTAAGACAGACATTGCTTCGTCCTGATTGATCCCAAAGGGAACATCTCCCAAACGGTATAGTCTTAAGATCAGTGCAACAAGAAAAAGAAGTAACACCGCGATACGGCTTACTTCTCCTTCTGTTACAGAAGTCCGAGTATAAGCTTTTTCCCCATTTTTATGGCGAAAAAAGAGATATACACCGGCTGCTGCCAGTATAATTCCACCAACTATGGAAATATAATGTATTCCTAAATAAATGCGATCCATAAAGTATCCTGTTTAGTCCGGATCAATATTCTTCAGTAATTCACGGATCTGTTCGATCGATAACCACTCTGTATTGTTTCCGGAGCTGTATGAAAAGCCTTCCTCCACTTTCTTTCCTCCCGGAATGATGGTCTGTCGCTTGTTCCAGATCATCTGCGGATATACGATAAAGTGCTTTTCATATTCGTAGGTATTGGGAGAATCCTCTACGGTCACCATGATCTCATGAAGCTTTTCACCCTCACGGATACCCACTTCCGGCATATTACATCCGGGACACATTGCTTCTGCCAGGTCGGTGATCTTGAACGAAGGGATCTTGGAAATAAAGGTCTCTCCTCCGTTTGCTTCCGCCAGTGCCTTGATCACCAGCTGAACACCCTGCTTAATACTGATCCAGAAACGGGTCATGCGATAGTCCGTAATGGGCAGATCCTTCTCTCCTCGATCAATGAT
>JAIKYN010000131.1 GCA_024683155.1 Lachnospiraceae bacterium
ATCAATGTTCCGCTGGCATTTCCGATATGACCGCCATTTAATATATACTGCTTCATGTTTTTTTGTAAGGTGGTATCTTCCGGGAGATCCTGCAGGGAAACTGCTTCAAGCTTTTCGCCGGGGATTTTGAAGACCCATTCCAGATAGTCGTTGGCCATGGGGTCTGTTTCTGTGATATCAAAAGCATCCTGAAAATGTAAGATCCTGGAATCCGGAGGCAGAAGATGCTTTAATTCCGGAGACAATAACCAGGTTTCCAGCATATAATCGCTGTTGCTGTTTTCAGGGAAGTACATGGTAAAAAATTCCTTTGCCTGATGGATAGAGTCATTTAGCTTTTCCGGTTCTAATTTTGCATCCGACGGAATATGGATGTGGATATGCGCAGCATCCCGGTCCATGCGTTCATATTCCAATTCACCCAGACGAAACAGCTTTGCATTGGCCTGCCGCAGTGTCCAGAAGGCACGATCATACCCGTAGATATGATACGAACACTTATGTTCTTTCACAAATCGGGAGAAGCATCCCATGGTAGCGATGAAGACGTCCCGGGGGATATTTTTCCAGCATCCGCTTGCGCGATTTTCCAGAGATAAAAGAAGATGGGCGGTTAATGAGGCTATACCCGGCATCGTTTCTTTGTCATTTCGAATATAGAAGAGGATAGACTCCGTTACTTCTGCCGGCATATCAATTTCTTCTAATAAGGTTATTAAGTTGGAATCATTTATTTTTTCTGATCGCATAATTTTATGATAGGGTTCGTCGGAGCCCTCGTCAATCATAAAGCAAAAGGGACGGCAGAGGCCGTCCCTTTTTAACTATGGTGCAGTGCTTAAAGAATACAGTATGATATTCTCAGGAAAAAAATTAGCATCGAGTTTATGGGAAATGTGATGGGTTTGTACCGTAATTATCCATGAAAGATCTGAAAAGACGAGACAGAAGGAAAACAAGGGGGATATATTTTGAGCATCAGAAAGTTAAGGGAACTGGGAGTGATGATCGATTGTTCCAGAAATGCAGTAGTGGCGTTACCTGCGCTGAAAGACTTTATGAAGATATGTGCGGGTATGGGCTATGATTTCGTGGGCCTTTATACGGAAGACACGATCTGCGTGGAGGATGAGCCTTATTTTGGATATCAACGCGGCAGATATACCCGGGAGGAGATCCGGGAGGCGGATGCGTATGCGCAAAGCCTTGGGATGGAACTAAGACCTTATATTCAGACCCTTGCACATATTAACCAGATTGTGGATTATGAAGATTATCGCGGGATCATCGATGTGAACGATATCCTTCTGGCGAAGGATCCGAGGACAGAAGAACTGCTGGACCATCTTTTAAAATCTGTTTCAGAGAGCTATTCTTCCCGGATCGTGAACATTGGAATGGACGAGGCACACATGATCGGTCTTGGAAAATATCTGGATACTTATGGATATGAAGACCGTGTAGAGATCATTCTTTCCCATCTGGACATGGTGATCCGCCTATGTAAAAAATATGGGTTACGGCCGCAAATGTGGAGTGATATGTTCTTCCGGTTGCTGAGCGATGGAGCCTATGACTGCGATGATGAGGAATCCTCCGGCATTTTAGCTGAAAAAATGGCTCAAAAGGTGAAAATACCGGAAGGACTGGAACTGGTTTACTGGGATTATTACAGTACGGATCCATCCCACTATAGAAGGATGCTTGTGCAACATAAACAGATGACATCGCGTATTTCCTTTGCGGGAGGAGCCTGGAGATGGATGGGGTTTGCTCCTTACAACGGATACAGCATTCTGGCTACCGATGCTGCATTATCGGCATGTCTGGCGGAAGATGTTGATTCCTGTGTGATGACCATGTGGGGAGATGATGGTACGGAATGCAGTATTTATGCTGTGTTACCGGTCCTTATGGAAGCTGCTTTGGCGGGCGGGAAGATTAAGGACAGAGAAAGTGCAGAGGATCTTTTTGTCCGGTTGACCGGATATGATCGGGAAGATTTTATGCAGCTGGATCGTTCCAATCCGGGAGCTATTGCAGATAAAAGAAATAATCTTTCCAAGATCCTGCTGTTTAATGATCCGCTCCTTGGTATTTTTGACAGTTTGGCTCCGAAGAATGTGTCGGAGTATTATTCTGAGGCGGCCGCCATACTAGGCAGCATATCCGCGCAAAAAGAAAAGCCCTTTGCCGGGATCTTTCGTACACAGGAGGCGCTGTGTCTTGTGCTGGAGAAAAAAGCAGATCTTGGGGTTGTGCTGCGGAAAGCTTATCAGGCCGGAGAAAAACAGAAACTCAAACAGATCAAAGACGAAACGCTTCCGGAGATCTTAATGAGACTGGAACGTTTTTATACCGTGTTCCGGGAACAGTGGATGAAGGAAAACAAATCTTTTGGGTTTGAGGTGCAGACGGTTCGGATCGGAGGATTAATCCAAAGATTGAAGGATATCGAAAAACTGTTGGAAAAGTATCTGTCAGGGGATATTTCTTCTATAGATGAGTTGGAAACAAAAGCATTACCGGTAGGTTATGCGATGGATGGCGCCGGCGTGAATGAACCGGAATGGAATCGGTATCAGAAGCTGGTTACTACAGCCAGACTTTCATGGTGAAACATATGTCAGAGAAAAAGAAACTTTTTGGAAGGACCATATTTTAGGCAATCTTTACAAGACGATGGCAGCAGATTGAGAGTACTTTCAGAAAACGGCGATAGGACATGGTGGATGTGTTGAAAAAACGAGGGTCAAGTGCTAGCATAAAATGTTAGTAATTACTAACCAAAGGCGATTAATGCATTGCAGAGGGAAAACGAATATGTTAACAGGGATGTTATTCAGCGGACTGATCGGAGCGCTTCTCATGTTTTGCGGAGATATGACGCTCTAC
>JAIKYN010000279.1 GCA_024683155.1 Lachnospiraceae bacterium
GATTTTCATAGAAAGGTGAGAAGTATATGTGTGGAATTATTGGTTATGTAGGTAGTCAGGATGCAAAGGATATCCTGCTGGACTCCCTGGAACTTCTGGAGTACAGAGGATATGACAGCGCAGGGATTGCGCTGGCCGATGCTGACAGCGTACATGTTTATAAATGTGCAGGCCGTGTGGCAGATCTTCGTGCAAAATGCAGCGAAGGCGTACCTGCCAGCAACTGCGGTATCGGACACACCCGTTGGGCAACCCACGGAGGCGTGACCGACCAGAATGCCCATCCCCATCAGCAGGGGCAGGTGGTACTGGTGCACAACGGCATCATTGAGAACTACCGTGACCTGATCCGTAAGTTCAATCTGGAAGACAAACTGGTGTCGGAGACCGATACCGAGGTAGTTGCTGCCGTATTGAACCATTATTACAACAAGGTGAAGGATCCCGCAGAAGCCATTCGAAGAACGGTACTGCAGCTGAAGGGAACCTTTGCATTGGTTGTCATTTTCGATGATAAGAAGGACGAGATCTACTGCGTTCGTAACGTCAGCCCCATTGTTATGACTGCCTTTGACGGCAATATCATGCTGGCATCGGATGTTACGGCACTGGGCGGTTACACCAACCGTTATTTCGTACTTCCGGAGCTTTGCATCGCAACCTGCAGTAACGGGGAGATCTCTCTTACGGACCTTGCAGGCGAGAAGGAAGTGGAGCCGGAGTATATCACAGTAGATTGGGAACTGAACAAGGCCGGTAAGAACGGATATCCTTTCTATATGGAGAAGGAGATCATGGAGCAGCCCGAAGCCATTCGTAAGACCGTGGAGCCTCATCTGAAGGACGGTCTTTCCGATTTTACGGCAGAAGGGATCCCCGACAGTATCTTTACCGACTGCGATCATGTGTGTATCATTGCCTGCGGAACCGCTATGCATGCGGGCCTTGTGGCACAGACACTGGTTCAGTCCATTCTTCGTATGCATATTGATGTGGAGTATGCATCGGAATTTATGTATTCCAATCCCGTACTGGATGAGAAGACCCTTGTGATCGCCATCTCCCAGTCCGGTGAAACCATTGATACACTGTCAGCTCTTCGTTATGCCCGCAGCAACGGAGCTAAGAGCATTGCCATCTGCAATGTCCGCGGTTCCTCCATTGCCCGGGAAAGCGATTATGTGATCTACACCAATGCAGGACCGGAGATCGCGGTGGCCAGCACCAAGGCTTACACCACCCAGCTGGCGATCCTGTATCTCATTGTAGCGCGCATGACCCGCCTTCGGGGTGTGTATACGGCAGAAGAGACCAGAGCGTTCCTCAGCAACCTGACCAGGGTGCCGGAAGTGATGCAGAAGGTATTGGACCAGAGGGTAGAGATCCACAAGATCGCCCGGAAGATCCTTAATGCCCGCCATGTATTTATGATCGGCCGTGGCCTGGACTTTTCCATTTTGCTGGAAGGCTCTCTGAAACTGAAAGAAGTTTCTTACATTCACTGCGAAGCCTATGCTTCCGGTGAGTTAAAACACGGAACCATTGCACTGATCACGGAGGAGACGCCCGTGGTGGCAGTGGTAACCCAGGATAAGATTTGTAGTAAAGAATTGTCAAACGTTAAGGAAGTACGCAGCCGTGGAGCCGGTGTGATCCTTTTTGTAAAGGAATCCCTGGCATCGCAGATCCCTGCCGATGAGCAGGAGAACGTATTCGTGCTTCCCGACATGGCGGACCCCTTTATGGTCATGCCCGCCAGCGTTGCGCTTCAGCTCCTTGCGTACTATGTATCCCAGGATAAGGGCTTTGATGTGGATAAGCCGAGGAACCTGGCGAAGGTAGTAACCGTAGAGTAGGAAGCGGTTTTGTCTGTGGAGGACAAGGTGTGATTCGGAAAGCGGCAACAGGCGACGAATCCAAATTAAAGAGGATTTGGATGGAAGTTTTTATGTTAGAAAACCAAAATTCAGATCCTCTTTTTGGTGAGCCGGTAAATCTGGAAAATATATTGGTGGATGAAGAAGACGGAGACGTGGTGGCAATGCTGGTCATGTCTCCTTATGAT
>JAIKYN010000283.1 GCA_024683155.1 Lachnospiraceae bacterium
GTTTCTCCCACGTCATTCCATTGCAGATATTCGGATGTCAGGATCAGCAGAACAGACAAAACTATAGTACCACCCATCCACCAGCTTGCTACACGGTCCTGTTGTTCTCCGTTCTCTGCCTTATAACGATCTCTTAAGATCCGGGCGAATAAGAACGCTAGTAAAAACAGAACTATGGCCGCATTGGAAGTAAAAGAAAGAGCTCCCAGATTACTGCCTGCCATGGTACATACAATATCCGCACCATATACCAATACTGTATTGAGCATTGCCAGGATGAATTTCTCCGGATTATGAATAATAAAGTCTTTCTGATAGGTACTCAAAAGGAAATGCTGTTCCAGGAAATCTCCGGAGATATGCAGCCACAATAAAGATGCTACCGCAACCAAACTGCCCAATATCCCTGCATGAATAAAATAACCTTTCTTTCCTCCAAAAGCCTTTTGTGGGATCAGGAATAATAGCAGACAGAACACCACATATACGATCTTATATTGGCTCAATAGCAATGCTACTCCGTATAACAGGATCATCTCGGGTACAGTTATGATCCGTTCCGAATACCGGTATCTGCATACCATGGCTACTAAAAGGCAAACCAGCGCTGTCGTTACGGTATCGGAAGAAATCGATGCAGCAAGCTCCATACCCATGGGAAGCATACTGATCCAAAGAATATACTGTTTACCAACAGGCGTCAGTGCGATGGCCAAATAGAACAGTATTCCGGCAAACAGGAAGTTCAGGAGACGTGCGATCATTACATTTGCAAGGAAGTTGTTGGTGAAGATACGTCCTACTGCAAATCCTAACGATTGTGCAATATAGGATACCGGAGAGTACAAGGCCATATTGTTGTATTGATAGAGCTTCTGCGTTTCCTTATCGATCTGAAAATCTTTCTGATACCAGGTTTCATACAAAGAGACATGGATACTGTCGGAATCTGTCGCCCATCCCTCCGGTATGGAAAAGGAATTCTCTGCATTGCCTTCCGCATTTACCGGTGAGATCCAGGTGCCTTCCGATACTTCATACGCCCTGCAATAATGATTCTTCGCATCCGGCTCCGTCAAGATCGGGCTTACCAGAAAATACAGGATGCCTAATCCCAGATACAGATACAGAAATCTCATTTCCGTGTTCTTCCCTCGGATCAAAAGGATATAACCAAAAAACAGACCGATCGTTATTACACCTGCGATCAAAAGCAGTTTTGACCGGGAATAAGAATCAAACACCAGGATGTAATCTGCAGACATCCCATTATTCTCATTTCCCATATATAAACCGATAGGAGATGATCCGGATACTCCTATGCGCAACAAGAGGTCCCCCGCAGGAATATTGTGGATGTTGATCGGAAGATAATAATAATAAATATTTGGGATATTTGCAGGAAGTATATTCCATGATCCGATCCGGTTATCTTCCTGAAACAATGAAACAACTATTTCACTTTCGGAATAGTCATAGTTTTCCTTATCAACCGCAAAACGAAGAGCCAAATATTCTATATCATGTGCCTTAAAAGGAATGTTTTGTTCATATACTGTTCCCTCTAGATATAGAGGTGTTACAGTATCTTCCGCAAAATTCGGCATTTGCTGATATACATAACCGTCCCCATTATTTTGTACCAGCAGAAAAAGCACAATGATCGTGAGGATACAGATTGCAAGTTCCTTTTTAAATAGATTTAAAATATGAACGGCTTTTTCAAACAAAACTCGCATACAGCATGTCTCCGTTTTCTTCTCTACGTTTCAAAGCTCCTACAAAATCTTTTTTAACAACGGCATCTGTCGCAGTACATAAGATATTATTCCCGTAACTCCAAATACAACCCAGCAATAGATTAAAATTGCGATCATATGATTAAAATGGAATCCTTGTAAAATGCCAACAATATCGATATGCTTCCGGATCCTTATATCAACTAACCCATGTAAAAGATATATGCCAAATACGGATTGACTCACATGGATCAATATCTTTTTTGTTTTTGGTGAGACAGTTCGCTTCTCAGACAACTTTTTTATGCCCA
>JAIKYN010000336.1 GCA_024683155.1 Lachnospiraceae bacterium
GTACTCAAAAACCTTGGCTGTAAATACCTGTTTGCTGCAGGAGAGATCGTAAATGCGGAGGAAAAAGGCTATCGTCTGGTTACGATCATCGATCAGTATGAGTACACCTACTTCCTGTATATATACGAGATTTTATAATCTATATCGTTTTCCTTTGCTTGTTATGATAAGCTTTTATCGTCAGAATAAAAGCTTATAAGGAATTTTACATGGCTCTCTTTTTTGAAAAGAACAAAAAAACAATCCGCATATTGCTTATCTTCTTCAGTATAATAGCTGCCCTTAAAACTATTTTTGTCTGCATTTCTGTTGATGAAGAATACCAGTTATCCATGGGCTACCGCCTTCTTCGAGGAGAGCACATGTTTGTTGACTTGTGGGATCCTCACCAGACTTCTGTCTTTCTCACGGAATTTCTGATGTGGATTTATCACGCTCTTTTCTCTACCTTTGATGGGGTTGTTATCTGGATCCGCTTTGGGGGAACCATGCTCCATCTTGCTGCTTCCTATGCGGTTTTTCGTTTGATCCGGGTTTTTCTTTCCAAAGATTACGCTTTCTATCTGGCTGTTATATTCTTTCATCTTCTGCCGAAGAATTCCGTTTTTACGGACTATTCTCTTATGTTCATATGGTCTTTGACATTTCTCCTGGTCCATTTATTCTATCTGCAACGGGATCATAAGCTATACCATTCCGTTTTCTGTGGTTTTTGGATGTGTATAATGGTTCTTTCATATCCATCTGCAGTTCTCATTTTCCCCGTTGTGCTGATTCTTTTATTAAGAGAAACTACACTGCGAAAAAAATACGCTCTTTCTTTCGTAATCACCTGCCTGATCGGTGGTCTCCTTTACCTGTGTTATGTTCTGAGCATCACAGAATCTTTGTCAAACTTCATTGCATTGGTAATGCAGATGCTTCGCGGCCAAAGCAGCCACGTAAATATAAGTCCCTGGGCAAAAACGGGACGCTACCTTGTGCAATTCCTGCTTTCTGTTCTGCTTTGCGGACTCTACTGTTTGATCGCTAAACTGATCCTGTTGATCATTGGTCACGTCAAAAAGGTTACCGTTTCCATCTCTCAGTTTATGTTACTTTCTCTTACCGTTGGCCTGATCCATCACATTTTACATTGGCTTTTAATGCTCTGGGAGTTTGAAAGAGCCTATAACTATGCCCTATATATCCTTATTTTTGCATTTGTAGGTTTTACCGTAAAAGAACTTGATACTCTTACTCGAAAAACAGCCATTACCTGGATCCTTCTGAATCTGGCAGAACTCTTATGTGTCCTGATCCTTACCGACCTGACGGTCTATGCCTCTCTAAAATACATGACCCCCGGCGCAGTGATTGGCTTATGTGCTCTGATTCAATACATAGACAAAAAGGAACCTGCAATCCACCATACATGGACGCAGGCATTTTTGCTTTTCTTCTGTTTCACTAGCATTTTTGTAAGGATCTGGCAATATCCCACCACCGGTGGCATCATGTCCAATATTTTGAACGTGCGCGGAATCGTCAAGAACGGTCCGGAAAAAGGAATTCTTTCAGAATACATGACCAGCTACATGGAGCGATCAACCGCAGAAGAATTTGAGTCCTATGTTCCGGAAGGATCTTCTTTATTTATTGTCGACGTTAGCCCCATCGCCTATATGTACAAAGATGTGAATATATCCTCCTATACCACCATTTGCTCTGCTGTTTATAACGAGGTTCTATTTGAATATTGGGATGCTCATCCGGAAAAGTATCCGGATGTTGTCGCTGTTAGTTGCTGGTATGGAACTTTGCATTGGGATCCTGATAGCTGGATCGTTCATTGGGTTGAAAATGAATTCCCCGCTTCCCGCATCATCGATGGAAAGTACTACCGATACTATATCAACGATTGATCACTTTCTCTTAAAAGCACACACAGCCTCTACATGGCTTGTTTGGGGAAATTGATCCACTGCCCGCACATGTATAAGTTCATAGCCACCATCTGCCAGGATCCGAGCATCTCTGGCTAATGTAGCCGGATCACAGCTGATGTATACCACCTTCTCCGGAGCCATAGTAAGAATGGTTTCCAGGCACTTAGCATCACAGCCTTTTCTCGGCGGATCTACTACGATCACATCGGCATAACCAGCCGGTTTGCACTGTCTTTCATCTGTGCCTTCTCCATCTGCCGATGCATGACCATCCGTTTGGATTCCTTCCCCTTTCAGCTCCTTCTCCCGGAACTGCGCATATTTCTCCGGCAGTACTTCTTCTGCCTTACCCACGAAGAACTCCGCATTAGTGATCCCGTTGATCCGGGCATTATTCTTCGCATCTTCAATGGCTTCCGGGATGATCTCCACACCATATACCTGCTTTGCTTTCTGGGCCAGGAACAGAGAAATCGTTCCGATGCCGCAGTACAGATCCCATACGGTCTCATTGCCCTTAAGATCCGCATAGATCAGGCCCTGCTTATACAGCTTTTCCATTTGCACGGAATTCACCTGATAGAAGCTTAAGGGCGAGATACAGAAGGAAATGTCATCCACTTTATCAATGATCCGCTCCTCGCCGGCCAAGAGGCGGGCCTCTTTTCCCAGGATCACGTTATCATGACCTGTATTGACATTAATTGACACGCTTGTCATGTTTTTTATCTGCATCAGTTTCTCTGCCAGAACATCTTCCTTCGGAAGTTTCTTCCCGTTGATGATCACACAGACCATCAGCTGTCCGGTAGCAAAGCCTTTCCGGATCAGCACGTGGCGTACCAGCCCTTTATGAGTCACCTCATCGTAAGGCTCGATATGACAGGCCTTCATGTGATCCAGGACGATATCCAGGATCTCTTTATTCTCTTTTACTCCCAACATACAATCCCGGTTGGGAATGATGTCATGGGTCCTGCCGGCGTAAAATCCCGCCACCAGGTGCCCGTTCTTATCTTTTCCAATAGGAAACTGCGCCTTATTACGGTAATGATAGGGTTCCTCCATGCCGATGATGGGCTCGGAGATGGAATCGATATATTCGGCATCGAAGCCACCGATATGGATCAGGTCATTCCGCACCTTATTCTGCTTATACTGAAGCTGTGCCTCATAAGAAACATGCTGCAGACTGCAGCCACCGCAGGGGTTTGCCACAGGGCAGGGAGGTACTGCACGATACGGAGATGGTTCCACTACCTCCTCCAGGTGTGCGAAAGCGTAGTTTTTCTTTGCCTTCATCACCTTCACCTTAACCAGGTCTCCGGGAACGGCCCCTTTTACAAACAAAGGGAAGCCATCGGCTTTTCCGATGCCTTCGCCCTCATTTCCCATATCTTCGATTCGGATGGTTACAATATCATTCTTTTCCAAAGACATAAATCACTCTTCTCTTGTGCGGATCAGATTGGAATCCAGCAGGCGGTTAAACCCGAGCCAGCCCGTTTCCGTTGTGCTGTTTAATAACTCCGTGAAGGTCTCCATCTTTGCATCGGTGTTATCTGCAAAATTAAGAGCCACAGCCTCCATGATGGCAGGCTTCTTAGGCGAACCGAATTCCAGCTCTCCATGATGGGATAAGATACAATGCCGAAGCTCTGCTGCCAGGAAAGGCGGAAAGTCGGGAATATTGTCAATGATCTTATCTACCATCTCCACGCCGATGACGATATGACCGATGAACTGGCCTTCATCCGTATAATCATTCTTAGGGAATGCAGATAATTCTTTGGTTTTACCAATGTCATGACAGATCGCTGCCGTGATCAGCAGATCCCGGTTTAACTTGGGATACTGCTTGCTGAAGAAATCACATAACTGGGTAACGCTTAAGGTATGCTCCAGAAGGCCGCCTACAAAGCCGTGATGAACTGCCTTGGCTGCAGAAGAATACTTGAACTCCTTAATGAACTTCTCATCCTTCACAAACAGATCTTCCAGCACGTATTTCAGATACTTATTCTGCACGCTGTTGATCAGGCCAAGGAGCGCATTGTACATCTCATCAATGTTCTTGGAACTCATCGGCAGATAATTTGCCGGGTTATACTCTCCCTCATGGCAAAGTCTCGCCCGCTTAATGGATACCTGCAACTGCCCATTGTAGCTGCTGACTTCTCCCACGATCTCCACATAGTCCAGCACATCAAAATCACCGATACCTGCACTGTTGGGTTCCCAGATCTTCGCATCAATAGTGCCCGTTTTATCCTGCAGGATCACATTTTCATATGGCTTCCCGTTCTTGGTCACTGCCGCCTGCTTATGTTTGATGAGATACACATCCGACATGCGATCTCCGTCTCTTAATTCTTGGATATACTTCATAGTTCTTAGTTCCTTTCTCTGCGCCCCTATAAACGCATTCTGTATCATCGCATTCCCATAGTCATGGTGACGGTCATCTCACGATATTCGTCCTTGGTAAAGCGCTGCAGGGTGATCTGCACTTCATCCTCCGGCGTATAACTGTACAGCACATCCACATAGGTACTGTAGTCCAGGATCTCCCGGTTGTTCAGCCGTGTGATGATATCACCGCTTTGGATGCCTGCCCGCATAGCCGGACTGCTAACGTCCAGATGGGTCACATAGGCTCCGAAGGGAATATTCTGTCGTAAATGGATCTCATTGGTCACATCGGTCCCGTAGATACCGGTGTAGCAGCCGGGCTTTCCGTTGGAAAGGCGGGCCAGGATCCGCTTCAGTTCTGTAATGCCAACGGCAGAGATCAGGTTCTGGGTATCCTCATTGTTATAAGCGCTGTCAATGATCCCCACCACATTACCTTCAAAGTTTACCAGTACACCGGTCGCATTACTGCTGCCATAGATATCCGTACGGATCAGCTTATAAGCGCTGTCCGGAAGATCGATCTTGCTTCCTGCTCCGGTGATCATCCCAAAGGCACTGGTTCCGCTGCTGCCATAGGGACTTCCTACGGCCAGTACCGGCGTTCCCACACTGATCAGTTCCTGATCGGCGGAGCTGCCTAAAGTTGCCACCTGCACCTCATTTAAGGTAGACGTCTTAATAGCCGTCTTTTCCACTACGATGGCTGCAAGGCCTGTAATACTGTCCGTTCCCTGGAGGGTTGCCTCTGCGGAAAAACCAGTGGAAAAGGTCACCCGAATGCTGTCGGCGCCGTCGATGGCACTCTTTTCCAGCAGGATGATCAGTTGTTTTCCGTTATCAGCCAGGATCAGACCGGTGGTCTGTCCGCTGCTTTCATATACATCATTAAACCAGTTTACATCACTGGTAACTGCCGTAACCTTTACCAGGCTTTTGTTTACCTGGCTTGCAAGTTCAGATATAGAGGCATAGATCTGGGCGATATTTTCTGCATTTAAGGGTTCATGCACATACACCACCTGTCCGGGCTGATCTCCTGTCTGGATTCCTTCCTGCCCTTCCGGCAAACCTTCTCCCGTCGGATCACCGCCTTCGGATCCTTCTGCGGGTACATCTCCCTCGCCTTGCGCAGGATTTCCCTGGGTTCCATCCCCTCCGGGCACATCTGCACCGGGGCCTTCTTCGTTTGTATCTCCCGGGCCGGCTGCTCCTTCCGGGTTCTCTGATGTAGGACTGTCATTTCCCTGAGCCTCGGTTTCTGCCTGGGTATCCTCCGATAAGGCTTCTCCCATGGTTCCGCCCTGCTCTGCAGGAAGCAGTGCCTCCGTACCGTCTTCTTCCGCTACCAGCATATCCTCCGGACTCATCTCACTGCTTTCCTCGGGGAACTCAATGATCTCCGCTTCTTCTGCCGGATACATGCTGCGGTTGATGATAGGCTGGATAAACAGGAAGGTAACGCAAGCTACGATGCCGAAGATCACCGCCATAACAATGGTGATGGCGGTTCTGCGCAAAAGTTTCCGGCTGTTTAAGGGCTTTTGCTTGATCTGCTCCGTCATGAAATTGCTGATCTTCTGCTGGTTCTCCCGATCCGGATTATAGGCCTGGGGATTCTTACTTTCTTCCGGCGTTATCCCTGTATTTTTGTTATCTTTTTCGGTCATGTTCGTCTGTCCCTCTTACATCTCATCATCCAGCTCCGATACTGCCAGGGAGAAGATAAACTCGCTTCCCTCGCCTTCGGTGCTGACCACGTTGATGTTCTCTCCGTGGGCGGTGATGATCTCTTTGACAATGGAAAGGCCAAGGCCGGTTCCCTTCTTATCTTTCCCTCTGGAGGAATCGGATTTGTAGAACCGCTCCCATACCAGCTTCAGGTCATCCTTGGGGATACCGATGCCGCTGTCCTTTACAGATACAAAGACCTTCTGTTTCTTAATGGTAGTCTCCACCTTCACCACGGAATCATGGTGACTGAATTTGATGGCGTTATCGATGAGATTATAAAGCACCTGCTGGATCTTATCCATGTCGGCATTTACCAGAAGGCTTTCTCCGGAAAGCACCAGATCGATACTGATGGAGCGCTGGATACAGGTTCCTTCGAAGGAGGATACCGTATCCCGGATCACTTTATTTAAATCAAAGTCCTGACGATTAAGCAGCATACCCTTGGTATTTAAGTT
>JAIKYN010000338.1 GCA_024683155.1 Lachnospiraceae bacterium
GCGGAGCTCATTTACCAGACCCGACGTGTTGTGCTCCATCATATCCTCTACGTATCGATAGAGTTCATCCGCATGCTCCGACTGGAAAATGGGGCGCTCTTTGTTAAGACCCATCTCCTCCAGCACAGCCTCCACGTCTTCTCCGGTAAAGCCTACCCAGACGTAGGTCCAGGGGTCTTTCTCGTCCGCCTGGTAAAATACCAGCTCATCCGGCACGATGAGAAAGCCGTTTCCCGCACTCAAAGGATACGTTACACCGTTCATGGTAAACGTTCCCTTGCCACTCATTATGTAGTGGATCATATTGTGAGGCTTGACCGCCGGGCCGAAGCTGTGAAGCGGCTCCGTCCGGGAAACCCCACAGGAGCTCACGGTCAGTGCCGTGGTCCTGCTGCCTGCAAATTCTAACTTATATGCTTTTTCCATGTGCCGTTACTAAAAATATAATTTGCCTTGAGATATTATTTGATCCTAAATAATATTCGGTCCTAATTAATATTTGGTTCTAAATAATATTTGATGGTAATTATTTTTCGATTCGTAATAATATTACAATCGTAATATTATTACAGCTGTAATATTATGACATCTGTAATATCATCTCATTAATACATGAATGATTCAAAACGGAAATAATCCACCACCAGCTTACCCTTGCCCTCCTTATTGGGTGCAATGGCAAACAGTCCGTTCTTCACACCAACCCAGTGTCCCGGAACGGTTCCGTATTCTGACATAAGTGTCATGTGTGAATGACTGCCGTAAGAAAGCTGTGCCGTTTCACCCTTCATCACCTTTACTCGAATGATGGCATGCTTCGGATCTTCCACTTCTTCCAGTTCCCGGATCACTTCGTTATCGCCTTTGATATTTCCCACGATCTCTACGAAATGATAAGTGGCAGCTTCTCCCTCGCCGCTCTTACGAACGCCGATAGCCTTATATTCCTTGGACATTACGATCATACCGCCGATCTCTCCATCGAAAAGAGCGGTCGCATCCAGGCTGGTTTCATTTACAAAGCTGGGCACCGGCCATTTCTGCAAAAGTAAGCTGGGCATATCGCAAAGCTGCCGCTCTGCCTTCTGGGAATTTAATTCCAGGTGATCCTTTCGGATCTGATACCAGCCGGGTTTGGTATTACAGTTCCACTGCCAGGCCAGAGACAAACGGCCGATCTCTCCCTCATTTTCAGCCGGAACAGAACTTCCCTTGCTGCCGTCAAATTCATCGTTGGCTGCAGGCTCCGTAATGGGCTGCTGTGCTCCGGTGTTGGGCTTTTTATAGGTTTCCACCGGCTCTCCGAATCCGATATCGTCTCCGCCGGCCGTACCGATCCGCGGCCAGTCCCGAAGCCACTTTACAGGCTCCAGATAGCAGATACGGCCGGGACTTTCAATATCCCGGAAATGAATGAACCAGTCTTCCCCACTGGGCGTATCCACCAGTGCTCCCTGGTGAGGGCCGTTGATGGAGGAATTTCCCTGGATCATCACGATCTTCTCTTCGTACGGTCCCCAGATGTTCTTAGAACGGAAAGCGGTCTGCCAGCCGGCAGGCACACTTCCGGCAGGAGCCAGGATATAATAATAGTCCCCACGCTTGTAGATCTTAGGACCTTCCAATGTAGGCTGGGTATCATGTCCATCGATGACGATCTTATCTTCGCCGATGAGCCCTGTTCCGTCCGGCTTCATCTCGCTGATGGCCAGTACGCAGTTGATCCCGGCACGGCTTCTTGCAAACGCATGCACCAGGTACGCTTTCCCGTCGTCATCCCATAACGGACAGGGATCGATCCAGCCCTTGGCGCTCTTTACGCAGAAGGGTTCCGACCAGGGTCCTTTAGGATCTGACGCAGTTGTCATAAATATTCCTTCATCGGGCATAGGGAAACAGATCCAGAATTTCCCATCATGATAACGAATAGAGGGCGCCCAGACGCCGCATCCATGCTGTACTTCCTTGAAACGCTCTCCCGGAAGCTCCTGCAGAGCATAAGAGATCACTTCCCAATTCACCAGATCCTTGGAATGGAGCACCGGAAGTCCCGGCACATTGGTGAAGGTGGACGCCGTGAGGTAATAATCCTCCCCCACCCGAATGGCGTCCGGATCCGAATAATCCGCGTATAATATGGGGTTCGTATAGGTTCCGTCCCCGTTGTCTGCTTTCCACAGCATAGATGTTCCTCCTGTTACTGATCCCCGCACATTGCCTACCAAACAATGAACGGGGGATCCTGTTTAATTATTTATCTCTCTGTTTTATTTTTTATCTCTTTTTTTATATCTCTTATTTAATATCTCTTTCTTGTACTTAACAGAAATTCACCCCGTGCCACTCCCAGCACTCACCGGGTTTTAAGGAAATGGTTTCTGCTTGATCTCCTCTCACCAGGGTTCTGGTGACTTCTCCTATATCCGCCGGGGTTGCTTCATCCTGTACCAGCCGAAGGTCCGTTAGTCTTCCCTTCTCCCAGGATAACGAGATCTCTCCCAGGTAGGGCAGTCTCAGATGCTCCAAGGATCCGGTTTCCAAGTCAGCAAGTACAGAACGTTCCTTTCTCGTTGCTCCATCCGGATTGTTGTTTTGTTCTGAGACGCTATCTGCTCCTCCCGGATGATTCATTTTCCTTTCGTCCGTGTCTACTTCTGCCACATTATCGCCAGACGCCGCGCCAAAGATGGGCAGCACCTCCACCCGGGTTCCTTCCGCCTGCACGAACAGTTCCGTGATGCCGGCTGTAGCGCCTAAGTTTCCATCGATCTGGAAGACGCCCGTCGTTCCCCAGGGATGGGTATCCATCATGTTGGGGTAGGTGGACTGGCGCAGCAATTTATGCAGGATCTCCAGTGCCTTATCCCCCATGCCAAGGCGGGCATACAGACAGATCAGCCAGCCGCAGCTCCAGCCCGTATAACCGCCGCCTTCTGAAAGACGTCGCGCCAAAGATACTTCACAGGCCTTCGCCAGTTCCGGTGTGTTGTGACGGCTGATCAGATGAGACGGGTAAAGCCCGTATAAATGGGACACATGGCGATGTCCCGGCTCTGCTTCGTCATAATCTTCCAGCCATTCCATCAGCTGGTCATGCTTTCCGATACGAAGGGGCGGCAGCTTGTCACGGGTTGACGTAACCCGGGCCTCATTTTCAGGTGTGATCCCAAGGACCTTACTTGCCTGTAAATAAGCGTTAAACAGGTCCGTTAACAGCTCATTATCCATGGTAGGCGCCGGGCAAACGCTGCCCTGTGTTCCGTCTGCCATAATGTAAGTATTTTCCGGAGATACTGACGGGCATGTCATAAAATATCCATCCTGTTCTACCAGATAGTCCAGATAGAATTCCACTGCTTTCTGAAGAATGGGATAGCCCTGCTCTTTCAGCCATTTGCGGTCCAGGGTGTATTCATAGTGACTCCAGATGTGGGTACATAACCATGCCGGAGACATTACCCAGTAAGAGCCGGGGATCCAGATATCCTGAGGGGCCGTATCTGCCCAGATATCCGTGTTATGATGGGCACAGAAACCACCGCAGTCGTACATCTCCCGGGCAGTAACGCTACCGTTTACGCACATCTTATCCAGCAGATCAAACAGCGGCTGGGTACATTCCGACAAACCGCAGGCTTCCGCCGGCCAGTAATTCATCTCTGTATTGATGTTAATGGTATATTTAGAGTCCCAGGCGGGACGCATATTTTCGTTCCAGATGCCCTGAAGGGTAGCAGGAAGGGTTCCCGCTCTGCTGCAGGAGATCAGAAGATATCGGCCATAATCAAAGTACAGGGAAAGCAAGGATGCGTCCTCGTTTCCCTCTGCAAATCGCCGGATCCGCTCATCCGTCGGCAGATACTGCGGATGATCAGATTCACAGGATCCAACACCCATTTGCCCTTCGCTATCATTATTCTTATTCGCAGAAAGACTGCCTGCACGCAGTGCATCTCGATGATCTCCCAGGGAAAAAGATACCTTCCCGGACAGCCTGGTAAAATCTTTCACATGATCCCGAAGAATCAGTTCATACCCCTTATCTGCCGCAGCTTGCAGCTGCTTTGCAGCCACTTCCTTTAAGTGAGCAAATTCTTCCTTCCGGTCCGTATCTTCGCAGCCCAGTTTCTCCCAGGTAACGCCATCTACCAGTTTTCCCTCCGGAATCCGGATTCCATAACGATAGGTGGTAGTAACTGCCAGATACAAGGTCACTTCCGTGGCATCTTCCACCACCAGATATTCTCCGGAGATATGAACGGTTCCGTCTTTGGCATCTGCTGCCAGAGCCACCAGAAAGCGGATGCCACCATCCCCAAGATTGCCCTGCATAAAGGTTGCGGGAAGATTACCGGGAAGCGGTCCCACTTCATCATAGAAGCGATCCCGTTCCAGACGGGTTGTAAAAGAGACACCTATGTCACTTTTTAGATGTAGTACCAGAACCTGATCCGGTTCCGATACAAAGGCGGTACGGCTAAACTTACGGCCAGCCTGTTCATAGGAAACCTCGCAGATCCCTTGGGAAAGATCCAACCTCCGCTGATAATCCGTCACTTCCCCTGTAATAGGGATCCCGTCTTTTAAGAACGAAATATTCAGATTGCCTAAAGTCTGATAAGGCCGCTCACTTTCGGGGATCCCGGAGAAAGCGGTCTTAAGCAGTTCTTCTGCCTGAGGGATCTGTCCGGAAAAGATCAGTTCCCGTACCTTGGGCAGGTTCTTTTTTGCATCGGGATTGATCCGGTGA
>JAIKYN010000039.1 GCA_024683155.1 Lachnospiraceae bacterium
CCCTGGACACTGGTCCTCGTTACAGGAAAGGTTCCCTTATACCGTTCCTGCCAGTACATTCCGGTCTTGGTTGGGATGGCAGGCGGTATTTTGTTACAGATGGTGGATGATTGGAAGTATCGGTTGCAAACGGATGGCAGCATTTGCAGAAAGACAAAAGCTGCCGAGATCATTCGGACTATCGTTATTGTGGCGTTGGGACTGATCATTTACACCCAGAGCTTTGACAGTAATCGCTGGTATTATCTGGATTATCTGAAATATCAGGATGATGTTAAAACCTGTGATGCAATCTGCAGGGAATTAAAGGCCGGACATGATCTGAGTAAGCCGGTGGTATTTCTGGGAATGCGAGAGAATCCTACGGAAGTCACCAGACAGACACAGGCGGCATATGATTCCAAAGAATATGCGCTTTTTCAATGGTTTGCAGACCGAATGATCGAACCTTCGATCCTGGAACCGTATAGGAACGATGATGGATATAAATACGGTCAATCGGCAGCATCCTCCACATTAGCCTGGGCTCTTAGCTCTTTTGGTGACGGGGATGTGGAATTACATAATTTCATGCGCCTTTTAGGTTATGATCTGGTGCAGGGAGATGTGGATACGGTAACCATGGCCATTGAAGCAACCAATGCGAACCCGATCCCTTCCTGGCCGCAGGCCGGAAGTATCCTGGAAACCAATGATTTTATTGTGGTAAATATAAACGGAAGATAAGAAGAAGCCGCTTTCATTTGAAAGCGGCTTTTGGCATTTATTTGCGATAATGGGCGATCACTTTATGTACGGCATCGGATACATCCTGTGCATCCTGATCGGACAGCTTATAGAACAACGGAATGCTCAAGATCCGTTCATATAACGTCTCAGCGTTGGGACATAAGCCCTTGGGATAGCCTAACTCCTTTTCGTAGTAAGAGTGGCGATAAACCGGCAGGTAATGTACCTGACAATGAATCCCTTCTGCTGCCAGGGCGTCAAAGAATTCCCTCCGCGTGCATGTTACTTTCTCCGGATCTAATTGCAGGATATAAAGGTGTCTGGTAGTATCGGATTCCGGTATTTCTTTCTGGATAATGATCTCAGGAAGATCGGAAAAAGCGTTGTTATAAAAACGTACCAGTTCGCTTCTTCTCTTAGAGAAAGCAGGAAGCTTATCCAACTGGCTGATGAGAAGAGCTGCCTGAATATCGGTCAGTCTGTAATTATAGCCTAAGGTTACCTGTTCGTTGTACCAGGGATTATCGTTGGGATTTTTCATCTGGGCGATATCCCTGGTAATACCGTGACTACGGTAAAGAACCAGCTTTTTATACAGGTTTTCGTCATTGGTAGTAACGGCTCCGCCTTCTCCACTGGTAACGGTTTTCACCGGATGGAAACTGAAGCAGGTCATATCGGCCAGAGAACCAATGGGTTTCCCGTCATATTTGGTGCCAATGGCATGTGCTGCATCTTCGATGAAGATCAGGTGATGCTTCTTACAAAGGGCTTCAATTTCCTTATGAGCCACTGCCTGGCCGGTAAAATCCACGGCAACCACCGCCTTGGTGGCAGGAGTGATCTTGCGTTCCATATCGGCAGGATCGATGTTATAGGTTTCCGGATCGATGTCTGCAAAGACGGGGTTTCCGCCACAGTATAAGGTACAGTTGGCAGATGCTGCAAAGGTAATGGGAGAAGTGATCACTTCATCGCCTTCACCGATCCCTGCTGCCATGGCAGCGATATGAAGGGCTGCCGTTCCGTTACTTACGGCTACTGCATATTTTGCACCGGTGATCTGGCAAAGCTTTGCTTCCAGTTCGGTGATCTTAGGACCGCAGGTAAGATAATCGCTGCGAAGTACATTCACGACTGCATCGATATCTGCATCGTCTATATATTGCCTTCCGTAAAAAAGAGGCTCTTTCCGAATGGGGGTTCCCCCGAAGATCGCAAGTTGTTCCATAGTTCCTCCGTATGTATCCGAATGCCTTTTTATTGCTACATTCGTATGATACCTCAACACGGAAGTATTGTAGCATATTTACTATGAGAATTCAGCCAAAATTAAGGATTTTATAAGGGTATTGTGATACAATTACTCTGTATTTTTATGTAAAGAAACAGGTGGATATGCTTCCCAGAGAAAAAGAGGAACGACAAAAGTTCATAGTGCTGTTTTTGCTCATCAGCTGCGTGGGATTACTGATCCGAACCTTTGGGCTTTCCTGGATCTCGGACGATATGCGGATCTGCCTTACGGTTTGGATGGATGAACTGGAAGGCGGGAAAGGATTTTCTTCCCTGACGGCGTATACCGGCGATTATAATATGCCTTATATCACCGTACTGTGGCTGATCGCGCGGTTACCTATCTCCCGCGTGGCGGGGGTTAAGGCATTTTCCATTTTATTTGATTACATTGGAGCGATCTTTGCAGGACTTTTGGCGGAGCATTTTTATAAGAACCGGTTCCTGATCGCTTATACACTGGTGTTGTTATCCCCTGTTACCATGGCCAACAGTGCCTGGTGGGGCCAGTGCGATATGGTATATACCGCCTTTTTG
>JAIKYN010000087.1 GCA_024683155.1 Lachnospiraceae bacterium
TCTATGTAAATGATTATGCCAAGTACGGCACTCTGGATACGCTGGAATCCATCGCCAAACATAACGGAGGACAGCTGGACGAGCGCAATATCCGTTCCATTCTGGTGATGCGGTATGCCATCGAAGGGATCTGCCTGCGGAAGGTGGCAACGGAGCGAACGGAGGAAGAGCTGCAGTTCTTACGGGATCTGGTGGATCAAGCGGAAAAGCTGGCTCTTTCCGGGAAGAATCCCACGGAAGAACTGTCGGAGTGCTATTTTGCCTTTCATCATGGCATCTGCGTGATCTCGGGCAATACCATCGCACCGCTGATCATGAATGCCTTTAAGAAGCCGTCCATTACCTTCTGGGCCAACTCCACCAAAGCCCTGGGAGCAGAGAAAAGTGTGGCACGCTTAAAGCCCTTCCTTACCTATATCGAGAAAAAGGATGCAGAGGGCGCGGTGGGTTATCTTAAGATGATCACCGACACCTCGGATTCCATTGTGGTGTGAGGTGCGGAACCATATCGGAGAACAGGGACTGAAAGGCAAGGCAGAGGTTGAAGAACAACATGGATCGCGGGACGGGGAAACGGCCCTGACAGAGATATTGATAATGAGCTGAATATATGGAGGATAGAGACTTATGAAACAGGAAACCATTGATCGTATTCGAAAATTTACAACCGACCGGGACTGGGAACAGTTCCATACGCCGGCAAATCTGGCAAAATCCATCGTCATCGAGGCTGCAGAGCTGCTGGAATGCTTCCAGTGGAGTGAAACGGTTTTTGATCTGCAGCATGTAAAGGAAGAACTGGCAGATGTCATGGTATATTCCAGGAACCTGCTGGATGAGCTGGGACTGGATGAGGATGAGATCATTAACATGAAGATGACCATGAACGAGAAGAAATATCCGGTGGAGAAGGCAAAAGGAAGTGCCGCAAAGTATGATCAGCTGTAAACAAGTTCATGCTTAATTAGTTACTTGTATCATGACAATATAAGAGGTGTGAAGTTGGCTGTCCACCAAGATTATTAGCGGAGAGCTTCCGGGAGATTTAACAAGGATGAAGGATTGAAAATGGATATCGAAGAGAGTATAAGGTTAGTAAATGTGCTAGTGTTAACATATAGAAATGGGCTGGAGTTTAACGCCTTGAATGCGAAATCAAGAAATGATAAAAGGCAGGACACAACTGGCGTTATGGTGCATAATTAATTATAATGGTCAAAGATGGTTTTACATAATCAAAAAAGTACTCTTTTTGAAGCAGGAAGGTTAAGAATGGCAAATCAACCAAGAATAGCAAAGCAACCAAGAATAGGGAAAAATGTGATAATAGGGGAGAATGTTATTTTAGGAGAGAATGTTGTCATTCAAAATAACTGTATTATTGAAGATAATGTCGTGTTAGGCGATAATTCATATATTGATAATAATTGCCTTATCAGAAATGATGTTGTCTTAGGAGAGAACTCCACGATAGGTGCAAACTGTATTTTAGGTGAGTATCAAATGGATTTCTTTAAAGACCATGAATACCATAAACATGAGTTAATTATAGGCAAGAATGCGATCATTCGTAGCGGATGTATCTTGTATAGTGGGACTGTTATAGGTGACAATTTTCAAGCAGGGCATCAAGTCACAATCAGAGAAAATTCGCAGATCGGAAATAGCGTAAGTGCCGGTACTTTAACAGATATTCAAGGTCATTGTAAAATTGGGAACTATGTGCGTATGCATAGCAGTGTTCATGTTGGTACATCATCTGTGATTGATGATTGTTGCTGGATTTATCCATATGTCGTATTTACAAATGACCCTACTCCACCTTCTGATACAGAGATAGGTGTACATGTTCACGCTTTTGCCATTGTAGCTACAAACGCAATTATTTTACCGGGAATAGATGTGCAAAGTGATTCACTAATCGGAGCAGGAACAATCGTTAATCGGAATGTTGAGAAATACCAAGTTGTTGTTGGAAATCCTGGAAAACCACGTGCTGATATCAGAGACATTAAGAACCGAGAAACTGGGGAACCGTATTACCCTTGGAGATACCATTTTGACAGGAACATGCCATGGAAGAATTATGGCTTTGATAACTGGTATGCGACATTAGATGATGATATGAAACAAATGCTTATAGGAAAATAAATATATTAAATCGAAACTCCAATTTGTGGAAATTACTCGTGATATAAACATAGATTTGAGTTGGCTTTTTTGATATTTATAATTCAGCATTAACAAGCAGGAATAGCAGGCTTGCTCTAAGTGGTATATAAAAACCGATTGACAATTGCTTTCCCCGGTGCTAACTTAATTATAACATCAATTCCTACTAAATAGGTATGGAAAGTAGGAAACAAAAAATATGCGCATGGACACACGTTTACGTTCGATGACGATCGGATGGAACAATCAGTATTCTGGGAAAAATGAGGAGATAAAAAACATGTCAAACATTAAAAAAAGCGCAACAGAGTTA
>JAIKYN010000007.1 GCA_024683155.1 Lachnospiraceae bacterium
CCAGGATCAGCAGCATCGCTATGATCGATAAAAGGATGGCGTTGCGCCGAACCCTATAGTCCATTGGCTACCTCAACCAGGTATTTACCGTAATCGGTTTTCAGCAGGGGCTCTGCCAGCTTTAACAGCTGCTCCTTGTTAATGAAACCGCGCTTATAAGCGATCTCTTCAATACAGGAGATATACAGTCCCTGACGTTTCTGCAGCGTGGAAACAAAATCTCCGGCTGCCAGCAGCGAATCCACACTACCGGTATCCAGCCATGCAAAGCCACGGCCCAGCTTTTCCACATGCATGGTGCCGCGACGCAGGTATTCATTGTTAATGCTGGTGATCTCAATCTCCCCGCGGGCAGAGGGCTTTACGTTCTTAGCGATCTCTACCACGTCGTTGTCATAGAAGTACAGACCAGGAACCGCATAATTGCTCTTGGGTTTCTCCGGCTTTTCCTCAATGGAAAGGGCGATGCCGTTCTCATCGAACTCCACCACACCATACTCTCTGGGATCACGCACATAGTATCCGAAAATGGTGGCCCCTGTTTCTCTTGCCGAAGCTGCCTGAAGCACCTTGGAGAAACTCTGGCCATAGAAGATATTGTCGCCCAAAACCAGGGCTACATTGTCATCGCCGATAAAGTCGGCACCGATAATAAATGCATCCGCCAGACCTCTGGGCTGTTCCTGCACGGCGTATTCAAACCGAAGGCCCAGCTGCTCACCGGTTCCGAACAGCTCCTTAAATACCGGCAGATCACGAGGCGTGGAAATGATCAGCACTTCCCGGATCCCCGCCAGCATCAGCGTAGACAGCGGATAATAGATCATAGGCTTGTCATAGACCGGCATGATCTGCTTGGACACTGCCTTGGTTAACGGATAAAGTCTGGTGCCGGATCCACCGGCGAGAATGATTCCTTTCATGGAATGCCTCCCTGTCAAAAAACTTGGTAAGAAGGGTCCCAAATGCCCCTTCTGCTTATATGGATCGAACGATCACTCACCTTACATAATACACCACATAGCCGTTTAGAAAAAGTGTATCAAAGGTGATTCCCGTCCGCTCTTTGTCTTCCCAAATGGCTCTTGCATCCGAATCTTCCCGAAGGATCACCACGTCCATGGGATCAAAGGAGCCGGGCAGATAAAAATGCAGATTCCCAATGGTCACATCGGTCTTTGCTTCTGTCACATCCGGAACTTCCCAGGGCTCGATCTGCGCTGCCATGAGATAATACATCGCATTTTCAAACAGATAAATGGGGCGGCTCTGTAATTCGGAAGGAAGCTCGTCTACCACCTCCGCTACTGTGGTAAAACTGGTGGTGAAATACTCCATGTGATCCGTATAGTCCGTAAAGAAATAAATACGGACAAACAGAAGGAAGCTGAGGGTATACCCAAGGACCAGGATCCCTGTATTTCCGGCAGACCTTTTTCCTATGTTTCCTGCGGATCGGCGTCCCAATACAGATATCCCCTCACTGGCCCACATCAGTCCATATACCGTAAATAGCAATAGCGGCAGAAATGCCGCATTGGCCTTGTTGATATTATCTCCCGTCAGCACCACCATGATATATTCCGCCAGGAAGAATAAAAGTACCGGCACCTGTGGTGTATATGGTTTTTTCTTTCCACGGGGCGTAATGGATTCGCCGGCATCCTGGGGATATTTAATAACCTCGTCCTGCTTTGGTTTCCGGAAAAGCTCCAACACGCTGCGGATCAGCCCCGCAATACAAAAAGGCACGGAGATAAAATAGATCGGTCCTACGGAAGCAATTGCGTTATAGTCATGGGTATCTTTCCAGAAGAAATGCACCCAGGACTCCCAAAGTCCCCTTTGAATCTTCTCCGGACTGATCTCACTTCCCCGGTAAAACTGCATACGGGGAATGGTAAACAGGCTTGTTTCAATGGCCGGCAGATCATTGGCATTGATATATACCATCAATAACAGCGGAAGGGCCAGCAATACCAGTGGTATGGTAAACACCAGGGTTTGCAGGGCGTTGATCCGTTTCTTATATACCAGATATAAAAACGCCAGCCCTAAAAAGATGGGCAACGTGATATAGCTCACCGCATAAGTATACAGCGTAAGCCCAAA
>JAIKYN010000092.1 GCA_024683155.1 Lachnospiraceae bacterium
GTAAAGCTTCTGCCGGGAAGCATCACTGCTTCCTGCAGGCTTCCGGTGATCTCGTAAGGTTTTACCTTTTCCGGCGCTTCAATGGAATTATAGTCTTCCAAAGCACCTGTGAGAACCGTACCGGTATAGGTACTGTCTGTCTTTCCGCCATCTACCGACAGGTACAGTGCTTCTTCCCCGTCGTTTTCATTGACGACCTTCACTATAATAGTACCATCTTCTGCCTTACTAAGGCTATAATAAATATTATTTTTCTCTGCTTCCCGCAGTTCTTCCATGGGTACCTGCAAGGTACAGCAGCCCATATTGGAGGCGTACATCTTCTGTACATAATAGCTGGGACTTCCGTAAGCCGTCTCTCCGTCAAACCAGATCATATCCGGCGACCACTGGGCGTAGCCCACCCGGGCAAATAACGGCGCATAGCTGGCTAAAACCACTTCATCCGCATTTCGCTCCACACCGGTTAAGAACGCCGCTTCCGATAAAGCACCTTCCAGTGTATTGGCATCGGGACGGTTCATGGCACAAATGGGATGTGCCGCATACTCTCCCGCAAATACCTTAATGGTGCGGTCATAGTCATCATAGAAATGAGTATGATCCAGAAGCCACTGAGGCTTTACATAATAGTGCTCATCAATCGCATAAGCAAAGCCTTTTTCATCCTTATGCCGACGGTAGAAATCCCAGGCTGCGGTATACCTCTCGGAAGTAATATCCGGGCCTGCAGAACCGATCAGCTTCATGGAAGGATCTGCTTTATGAATGGTCTGTTCAAACAGCTGATAGCGCTCAAAGAAATCCGCACGTTCGGTCTGCCACTGCTCGTTTCCGATGCCCATCATGGTAAGGCCGAAGGGCTTGGGATGTCCCATTTTTGCACGGATGCTTCCCCAATAGGTATCGGTATCTCCGTTGGCAAACTCCATCAGATCCAGGGCATCCTGCAGAAACTCCTGAAATTCCGGTGCATCAATGGCTACCTGCTCCGTGGACTGATACTGGCAGGCAAAACCCACGTTCAGTACCGGCAGAGGCTTTGCCCCTACCATCTCACATAACAGGAAATATTCATAAAAACCTAAGCCCAGGGTCTGATTGTAGTGGGCATAGATACTGTGGAAATCATTTTCCGGGCAATTCCCGTGCACGGCCCAGCGATTCCAGTTATTCTTACGATTCCAGGGATCATGCAGCGTATTCTTAAACCGATAGCGGTTTTCCAGGGTATCCCCTTCCACGATACAGCCACCGGGGAATCGGATAAAACCGGGATGCATATCTTTTACGATTTCAAAGATATCCTTGCGAAATACGCCGGCCACTGCATCTGCAGGCATCATGGAAATAAAATCAAATTCCACCATGCCGGGCTCGGACAACTCAATGACAAACTGACCGCCGGAAATGGTTTCCTTTGCCTTCAGGCGCAGTTCATACTTTCTCCAGAAGTTGGCAGTCTCCGAAACAAACAGCTCCGTGTCCGCACTGCCGGAAGCATAGGTAACATCCTGCTTTACGACGTTCACCTGGATATTTCCGTTATAGTGACGGGTTCTGGCAAAGAAAACAACCTTATATTCCAGATCTTTCTTCAGGCAGATCCCGTCATAGGCTTTATTGGTAAAGCCACCGTTTTTTTCTCTGGCCGTAAAGCGCAGGTAGTGCGGGTTTTCCGTTGATAAGGGAGATCCGGTCACCACCTTAAGATCTCCTGCTTCCACACCGGGATAAGCACTCCAGCCATAGAGGCCATCCTCCACGGTATAATAATCATCCTTGTCTCCGAAGGCTTCCACAAACTCGAAGCTGCGGTTCTCGATCATTTCCGCATACAGACCGCCGTCTGCCGCATAGTTGATGTCTTCGAAGAATAAACCGATCATATCCGGATGGATATCCACGGCTTTTTCATTGCGAATTCTAAGTTCCATCGTTTTCTCCATTTCCCTTATATCGTGTCTCTTTCATCCTCATGTTACTGCATCTGTTTCTGCTATACACTGCATTCATCTGCAAATCCACAGGATCTGTCTTAAGTATGCAGAAAATGAGCGGCAGTCCCCACTGCCCACTCCTGTAGTATCAGCGGATGGCGTCGTCAATGGCAGTCACTTCTTCCTCGGTAAATTCCAGGTTTTCAATGGCCTTAATGTTATCCAGGATCTGCTCCGGCTTGGATGCACCGGCCAGTACACTGGTGATCACATCTTCCTTCAGGAGCCATGCCAGCGCCATTTCTGCAAGCGTCTGTCCGCGGTCGGAAGCGATCTCGTTCAGTTTGCGGATCTGTGCCAGCTTCTCTTCCGTCAGAGCGCCTTCCTGAAGGAAACGTCCGTCGGTACGGATCCGGCTGTCCTCCGGGATACCGTTGAGATACCGGTTGGTCAGAGTTCCCTGGGCCAGAGGACTGAAGCAGATGATACCCTTGCCCAGCTTATCCGCCATGGCCTTCAGACCGTTCTTCTCAATACCACGGTCAAAGATATTGTAACGGTTCTGGTTGATGATAAACGGACAATGCAGTTCCCGTAAAATGGCAGCCGCCTTTTCCATGGTCTCACCGTCATAATTGGATAAACCGACATACAAAGCCTTACCGGATGCAACCGCCTGCGCCAGTGCACCCATGGTCTCTTCCAGGGGTGTGTTGGGATCCATCCGATGGTGGTAGAAGATATCCACATATTCCAGACCCATACGTTTCAGGGACTGATCCAGGCTGGCCAGGAGATA
>JAIKYN010000094.1 GCA_024683155.1 Lachnospiraceae bacterium
GAAATCGTGGTTTCGTCTCCCTGGATCTTTGCCTGTGCGGTTGCCAGCTGTTTCTCCAGATTTTCGATCTGATCCACTGCTTCTGCCAGAGAGGAATAGCCGCCGTATGCACCGCCATCGGAGGTCTCCGTTACGGCCGAATCGGGAAGTAACAGATTCAGACCCGGAACATCCTTTAACACCGGTGCCAACACAGAAGATCCGAAACCGCCTACGTCCAGCTTGATCATCAGTGCCAGAATGGCCAGCCAGATAACGATAATGATCACGGTAACAAAAGCCACGGATATTCCGGCCTTTTCTTCCTCATCTACCAGATCATCTTCCTGGGCAGCGATCTCTTTCGCCCGCTTTTTAGCTTCCTTCTGCTGTTCTTTCTGTTTTTTCTTAAGTTCGGCACGTTCCTCCTTGAGGCGCTTCTTCTCAGCAGCTCTTTCTTCCGGAGTACGTTCCTGTACCTGATTTTCTCCTGCCATAGGGGAATCCTTTCGAACGAAAACTATTGACCGGCCACAGCCTTACGGCCGTAGGTATAACTGGTCAACTCGTCGATTTCTTTACTTTCTTTCTTGTTCTCTTCCTGCATGAATGCTTCGAAGGCATTATCCTTAAGCTTCTCCTGGATCTTACGTTCCATCATGGCTTCCTGCAGTGCCTGTCTGCACAGTTCCACTTTCTCCTGTGCCTTGCGGATCTCAATCTGCTGCGCCGCGATCATATCCTGTATGATTCGGATGGCCTCCTGGTTTTCCCGCAGCTCAACAGGGCGGACCTTATTTTTCCGAAGGCCTCTGCCTTCTTCCTCATAGCCCTCCAGCCTTCCTTCCAAAGCTTCCAGCTTTTCCTGCTCTGTCAGAAGTGCCGCATTGGCTGCGCCGAAGGCGTTTTTGGCCTGGTTTTCCATCTTATATTTGAGTTCCAGGATGCCCTGCATCCGGTAGATGAATTTCGCCATCTATCACTCCTGTCCCTGTTCCTGCGCAGGTTCCTCAAACATGGTAAGCAGCTGTTGCAGGATATCCTCATAACTGAACTTGGAATTTACATCCTGTAACAGGAAGTCATTTACTTCGTGGATCTTGGAAATGGCATAATCAATGTCAGGATTGCTGCCGCTTTTATATGCGCCGATATTGATCAGATCCTCGGCATCGTTATAGGTTGCCATAACATTTTTCAGCTTCCCGGCAGCCATCTTATGTTTGCTGTCGGTAATGGCACTCATACAACGGGAAATGCTCTGCAATACATCAATGGCCGGATAATGATTCTTATGCACCAGCTTTCTGCTGAGCATGATGTGTCCGTCCAGAATGCTTCGCGCCGTATCCGTAATAGGCTCGTTGAAATCATCACCGTCTACCAGGACCGTATACAGTCCCGTAATGGATCCGGTAGAGCTTCGTCCGGCTCGTTCCAGGAGCTTGGGCATTTCCGAATACACACTGGGAGGATACCCTCTGGAAACGGGAGGCTCACCACTGGCAAGGCCGATCTCTCGCTGCGCCATGGAGAAACGGGTCAGGGAGTCCATCATGAGAAGGACGTCTCTTCCCTGGTCGCGGAAATACTCTGCGACTGCAGTGGCCGTCTTGGCGGCCTGCTTACGCTCCAGCGCCGGTTTATCGGAGGTCGCCACGATCACGACGCTTCGCTGCATGCCTTCCGGCCCCAGGTCTCGTTCTATGAATTCCCGCACCTCACGGCCTCGCTCGCCGATCAGTGCGATGACATTAATATCCGCTTTGGTATTTCGGGCAAACATACCCATCAAGGTAGATTTACCTACACCGGAACCTGCAAAGATACCGATACGTTGTCCCTTACCCACGGTAAGGAGTCCGTCTACGGCTTTTACGCCCAGAGGCAGTACCTCATCAATGATCTTACGGCTCATGGGATCCGGCGGTGTTGCATCTGCGGAATAGATCTCGCATCCCTGAGGGATCTGGGTGCCGTCTGTAGGTACGCCAAGACCATCCAGGGTTCTTCCCAACAGAAAATCTCCTACATGGATGGCAAGAGGAGCGCCGGTATTTTCCACCTTACTTCCCAGACCGATCCCTGTAACTTCTTCATAGGGCATCAGCTGTGTCTTACCTTCCTTAAAGCCAATAACTTCCGCATTGATGGGGTGTCCGTCATCCAGGTTGGGGTAGATCAGACATACATCCCCCAGCTTTGCGTCCGGGCCGGCGGATTCAATGGTAAGCCCCACCACATTGACCACCTTGCCCAACTTCTTGCAAAGGGGCTTATCGGCTATCCGTATGTACTTGTTAAAATCAATAGCCATTGCTGTGTTCATGTGGTTCCTTCCCTTTGATCAGGATTCCCCCTGAGAGGAATAGGATAATACTTTCAAACGTTTGGTCAGTTCCGCCAGTTCGGTATCCAGACTGCAGTCAAAAATACCTCCGTCCGTATCGATCATGCATTCACTTTTACGAAGGGTAACATCTTCCACGATCTCAATGGTGGAATTGGACATGCCCTCTGCGATCTGCTTTTTCTGCATGTTCACAAAGGCATAATCTTCTTTGGATACCCGCACGATATAATGACGGCTGGGCTCGATCCCGTGAAGGGTCATGCGGATCAGGTGCACCACAACATCCTTGTGAGAGCTGAGATCCACACGGAAAATATGTTCATAAATGGAACTGAGTTTATCCACGAATTCGGGTTCCAGGCGACTAACCAGTGCATCATACTCTGCTTCCAGAGATTCGGATTTTTCCTTGAATTCCTGTTCCAGCTCCGCCCTCCGTCCGGCCAGTTCTTCTTCAGCCTGGGCCATACCGTTTTCCAGTCCCTGCCTGGCACCGCTTTCATATCCTTCGGCTCTGGCCTGTTCCAGTGCCTGGGCCTTTAAGTCCTCGATCTCCTGCCGGGCGGAAGCCATCAGGTTCTGTGCTTCTTCCTGCGCCTGCTGCAGGATCTCCTCTGCCTGTTTGGATGCCTTAGCCAGAGCAGTACCTCTTCTGGAAACGGGCGGCTGCGGAACGAAATCCCCCTCGCCGGCTGCGCCGTCGGGCATGCCTTCCATTTCCATCTGGTCAATGCTGCTGTCCATATCCATCAGTGCAGGATCGATCTCTTCGGAACCTACATATTCCTCAGTATCGTCAAAGAGGCCATCTGCTGGATCTTGCATTCTGGCCTCTTCCTGTTCGATTTTCTCTGTGAAGAACTGATTGGCATCAATCACTCTTTTTTCGCTGTCATCCACCTGGACTCTGAATACTTTCAGTAGATTAGACAATGATCTCGTCACCTCCACCTCTGGAAATTACGATCTCAGCAGAATCCTCTAACTTACGAATGATATTAACGATCTTCTGCTGTGCTTCTTCTACATCCTTCATACGTACAGGTCCCATGAATTCCATATCTTCACGGATCATGGAAGCAAGACGGCTGGACAGGTTCTTGAAGATCGCATTCTGAACCTTCTCATCTGCACCCTTAAGAGCAAGGGCCAGATCAGAGTTTTCAACATCACGCAGCACACGCTGGATCGCACGGTCGTCCAAGAGAAGAACATCTTCGAAGACGAACATCTTCTTGCGGATCTCGTCGGCCAGCTCCGGCTCTTCGATCTCCAGTGTCTCCATGATGTGTTTCTCGGTACCACGGTCTACGGTATTTAAAATATCCACCACAGCGTCTACGCCGCCGATGATGGTGTAATCCTGATTGACGAGAGAGGAAAGCTTGGATTCCAATACTTTCTCCACCTCCTTGATCACATCCGGGCTGGTACGGTCCATGACCGCAATACGCTTTGCAACATCTGCCTGACGATCCGGCGGAAGTGCGGAAATGATCAGTGCGGACTGGTTCGCCGACAGATAGGATAAGATCAGTGCAATGGTCTGCGGGTGCTCATCCTGAATAAAGTTCAGGAGCTGAGAAGCATCCGTTTTGCGCACAAATTCAAACGGCTTAACCTGCAGGGAAGCCGTCAGCTTGCCGATCACATCGATTGCCTTCTCTTTACCCAGTGCCTGCTCCAACAGTTCCTTGGCATAACCGATACCGCCTTCTGCGATATATTGCTGTGCCAGACAGATATCATAGAACTCCGCCAACACGGTTTCCTTGATCTGCGGTGTTACACTTCGGGTATTGGCAATTTCCAGTGTAAGCTCTTCAATTTCTTCTTCTTTCAAATGTTTGAAGATCTCGGAAGACATCTCCGGACCTAAAGCGATCAGGAGGATAGCTGCCTTCTGGAGGCCTCCCATTTCATTTGATGAACCAAAAGCCACTTACAATTTACCCCCAGTCCTCGTTTAACCAGTTACGCAAAAGATTGGCAGCCGCTTCGGGATTCTCCTCCACAAACTTCTCGATTGCTTTTCTGGTCTCGGATTTCTGCTCTAAACCAATATCTTCCAACTCCGG
>JAIKYN010000110.1 GCA_024683155.1 Lachnospiraceae bacterium
GCCCCGGCTGTATCCCGTCCAGGACGTCTCTGGTATGAGCCATCCCTCTGGCATCTTCATACGGGATCATCTTAACATCCATGGCAGATGCCCGGTTTAAGGCTTCTTTATAAGTCACAACCCCGGAGATCTTAGGAATGAACCCTCGTTTACTCTGCTTGGCTGCAGCTTCCGAGATCCCTCTCCAGCGCTCCAGCTTTTTCTTTTCTTTGGAATCCTCTACCTTCATGATACAGCGAGCCGTCTTCATGGGGATGATCTCATAGACTCCCAGCTCCACTGCCTTCTGGATGATCAGCTCCATCTTATCGGATTTGGGAAGTCCCTGGAATAAATGGATCCGCACCGGAAGTTCCCGGCTATCCCCGGAAATGTGTTCCACACTTCCTTTGATCTCTTCTGTACCGATCTGAGTAATCTTACAGAAGTATTCCTTTCCATCCGTGCCGTTACTTACTGAGAACTCCTCGCCCTCTTTCATACGGAGCACCTGCTTCATATGCTTTACATCCGGCCCGGTGATGGATACCTGATCGTCATGAATTTGTTCCGGTTCTACAAAAAAATGCTGCATCGTCTCTTATTTCTGTGCCGTGATACTGCACCACTCGCCTTGTCTGGTCACTTCCAAGATGGTAAGACCTGCCTGTTCCATGGCATCTCGTACCACCTGTTCCTTCTCATTCAGGATACCGGACGTAATATAGATCCCGCCTTCCTTTAACTGGGCGGTGATCACCGGTGTAAGTGCTGTCAGCACATTGTGAAGGATATTAGCTACCACAATATCATAGCATCCGTAGCCTACTTCGTCCTGTACTGCCTGATCGGAGATGATATTTCCAAGGATGAACCGGAACTGTTCTTCCGGAATCCCATTTGCCTTCATGTTATCCTTTACCGCAGGTTCCGCACAGGGATCCAGATCCGTTCCCACCGCAGACTTTGCGCCATACATTAAGGCCACGATGGATAAGATACCACTGCCGGTTCCCACATCCAGAAGCTTTGTCTCCGGAGTCAGATGCTTCCATATCTGGCGGATGCACAGCTGCGTGGTCTCATGCATCCCCGTTCCAAAAGCGGTACCCGGATCGATATGCAGGATCTTCTTATCCTGATCTTCCGGTGCTACCGTCTCCCAGGAAGGGATCACCAGCAGGTCATCCACATGAAACTGATGGAAATAGTTTTTCCAGTTATTGATCCAGTCAATGTCTTCCGTCTCCGTAACCGCAATACTGCCGGAGCCGATGTCCATATAAGAAGCGGTCTCTGCCAAAGTCTCTTTGATCAGATCCCGGATGGCGTCCACGCTCTTGGATTCCCCGTTCAGGACACAGTTTCCCGCATCATCCTGCTCCACAAAGAAACTAAGGTATGCGATCCCGTCATCCGCTTCTGTCTCCGGAAGGATGTCTACAAACATCTGCTCTTTTTCAAGTGGTGTTAAAGGGATCTTATCCTCGATCTGTGCGCCTTCAAGGCCTACGTCATAGAGATCGGCGATAATGATGTCTTCCGCTTCCGTTGTGGTCTGTATCTTGAAACGTGTCCACTTCATGGGCTTCTCCTGTCCTTAGTTAAAGAATTTCTTCTTTTTGCTCTTTCCTTCTTTTCCGTCTCCGGAAGACGTTGCTTTCTTTGCCGCATTTAAGGAATCTCCCGTCAGTTCATCGAACTGGCGCAAAAGTTCCTTGGCTTCGGAGCTTAACTTGGTAGGCGTCTCCACTACCAGCGTTACGAAGTGATCTCCCCGGATGTCTTTGTTTCGAAGAGTGGGCACGCCCTTGCCTTTCAGACGCACTCTTACATCCGTCTGGGTTCCTGCTTTTACGGTATAGACAACAGGGCCATCCACGGTATTGATCAGGATATCTCCTCCTAATGCAGCCACTGCATAAGAGATAGCTACGGTAGAATAAATATTGTAATCCTGTCTCTGGAATTCCGGATGGGTTCCCACGATGACTTCTACCAACACGTCGCCTCTGGGGCCGCCGTTGGTTCCGGGCTCTCCTAAGCCGGACAGACGCTTGCACTGTCCGTTATCAATGCCGGCAGGAAGATCCACCGCATATTTCTTCCGCATGGGAATGTAGCCGGTTCCCCGGCAGTCCGGGCACTTCTCTTTGACGATCTTACCGCTGCCACCGCAATCCGGGCAGGTCTGTACATTTCGAACCGTTCCGAAGAAGGACTGGGAAGTATAAACCACCTGGCCCTTGCCGCCGCACTTGGGACAAGTCTCCGGTGTGGTTCCGGGCTTTGCTCCGGTTCCGTGACAGGTTTTACATTCTTCCTTAATATTCAGCTCGATCTCTTTCTCGCAGCCAAATACCGCTTCTTCAAAGGTGATATTTACACGGGTCCGTAAATTAGCGCCTTTCGTGGGCATATTACTGCTTCTGGAGGAAGATCTTCCGCCACCGAAGAAATCACCGAAGATATCTCCGAAAATATCACTGAAATCAGCTCCGTTAAAATCAAAGCCTCCAAATCCGCCGGCGCCGCCGGTTCCGTCAAAGGCAGCATGACCGAACTGATCATATTGTCTTCTCTTTTCCGGATCACTAAGGACTGCATAAGCTTCGGAAGCTTCCTTGAACTTCTCGGCTGCAGCCTGATCCCCCGGATTGGCATCCGGATGATATTTCTTTGCAAGCACGCGGTATGCTTTCTTTAAGGCAGCATCATCAGCGTTTTTATCGACGCCCAGCACCTCATAATAATCTCTTTTATCAGCCATCTATATTACCTCCCGGCATTCGGAACTATATTAGCCCATTCCAAAATACCGTATTTATCGAACATTATATAGGATCATCTCTCCGATGTATGTTACACAAGGGATTAAGATCAGTACATACATCCATAGACGATGCATCCGTAACGGGAATGCATCCTCCTGCGTAACAGCCTCATACCGCTGCTTCTTAGCAGAAATAAGAGGAAGTGACTTCCCTTTTTCCATGGGAAAGATCACATATAGAAGCAATGCCATGGACAAAAGCCGGATTACCTCTATAATTGGTTCATAATTAAAATGAGCCTGTACCATTTTTAATATATCAGGAAC
>JAIKYN010000125.1 GCA_024683155.1 Lachnospiraceae bacterium
TAAAGAAAGTGGCAGTTCCGGTACGTCTGGAGCATCACAATATCGGTGAAGCCCACATTACCGCGGCCAGAGTCCGTCCCAAATTTATCGGCGGTGAACGTGCCCATTATGATGAAGATCTAAAATAAACCAAAGAGTAAAAAAAGCCGGCTCCTGAACGGAGTCGGCTTTTTGTTATTCTAACGGATCACAATGATCTTCAGATCCCAATGATCTCAATGAATGGACCGGCCCAAAAAAGCAAGGACCTGCTCCCGGTTTATAAGTGCGGTTCCTGCTCCCACTGCCGTGGTGCAGATCCCGCCGCAGGCGTTGGCAAATTCCAGCGCATCTTCGATGGAAGCCCCTCGCAAAAGTTCTGATGCAAATCCTGCCAGGAGATTATCTCCCGCTCCGGTAGCATCCACTGCCCGGATGTTGCAGGCAGGAAGCTTTATTGTTTTCTCCCGGTTCCTGAAATAACACCCTTTGGCACCCAGCTTGATCAGCACATTTTTTACCCCCAGGTCCAGGAACACTTCCGCCATGTCTTCCGGCGTTTCCTTTCCCGTATAATACCGGGCTTCATCCTCGTTAGGTGTAATATAATCCATCAACGGCAACGATTCTCTCAGATCCTCTAATTTCAGAACACGGAAGTTTGGCAGCTTGGTATCGGCAAAAACCATCTGGCCGGCATCCTTCGCTGCCTGTAAAACCTGATACAGACTCTCCGGGTCATCGAAAGGTGCGCGGAACAATGATCCCAGAAGGAGTGCTCCGGCATCCGTAAACAGCCTTTCATTTTCCTCCGGATGAAAGTTATACCGGTGTGCCTGCGTGGTGATGGATCTTCGACTGCCATCCTCGTTCACAAACATAGTGGTAACCGGTGTGCTGTGCTCTCCCGGCCTGAGGACACGACTGCAGTCCACACCGGTTTGCTCCAGTGCACGAACGATCATATCTCCTGCCGGATCTGCTCCCAATGCGCAGCAAATAGCGGTGCGCATCCCCAGTTTGGAGGCTGCCATCGCCGCATTTACCGCCTCTCCTCCTATATTCAGCGTGCAGGATCCCGCCCGATATCCGGTGGCCGAAACCGGCCTGGGATCGTATCCTTTCAGGATCGAATCTATGAGGGCCATGCCCATACAGATGATATCATAGGATGGTTCTGTCATATTCCGGATCGTTCCTTTCCATTTTCCGTAATCAGTTCGTTATTTGCTGGTCTTATTAGTATATCTCCATCCTGCACTCCTTGTGAAGCCGATGAGAAATAGATTGACATTAAAATATCTGTTTGATATTATTTTGATATCATAAAAAATCAATCATTCGTTTCTTATTATTTCAGGAGGTTGAAAAATGAACGAAAACATTGTTGAAAAAGAACTGAAAGGTAACAAGATCGGCGGCTTCATGCTGTTTCTGATCATCCTTTTGTATTTTCTTTCCATCATCGGTCTCATGACGGGAGCTTTCATGGAGATCGATCTGCTTCTGTTTGTATGCATTCTTTGGATGTGTTTCGGTTGGATCCTGTTCCTTGGTCTTAAGATCTTAAAACCCAATGAGGCTCTGGTCCTTACCCTCTTCGGAAAATATGTAGGTACCTTAAAGGGCGACGGCTTCTTTTTTGTAAACCCGTTCTGTACCGCTTTTAACCCTGCAGCCAGCACCAAGTTAGGCCAAAGCGGAGACGTATCCGTAAAAAAAGAGTCTATCGTTACCTCCTCTCAGGGTTCTCAGACCACCCTGGAACTGAACAGCAAAAAAATCTCTCTGAAAGTCATGACCTTATCCAACAGCAAACAGAAGGTCAATGATGTACTTGGTAATCCTGTGGAAGTAGCCGTTGCGGTTATGTGGAAGGTAAACGATACCGCAAAAGCTGTTTTCAATGTGGACAACTTTAAAGAGTATCTTTCCCTTCAGTGCGACACTGCCGTTCGAAATGTAGTTAAAATATATCCCTATGATGTAACGGACAATGTAGATACCACCGGTGACGGAGAAGCAGACGACGGAAGTCTTCGCGGATCCACCGAACTGGTAGCCGGACGGATCAAAGAAGAGATCCAGAGTAAAGTTGCGGATGCAGGTCTGGAGATCGTAGATGCCCGTATCACCTATCTGGCATATGCTCCCGAAATTGCCGCTGCTATGCTTCAAAGACAGCAGGCAGCTGCGGTTGTGGATGCAAGGAAACTGATCGTAGACGGTGCTGTCGGCATGGTGGAACTGGCTCTGGAACGATTAAACGAAAAGAAGACAGTGGAGTTGGATGAGGAACGAAAGGCGGCTATGGTTTCCAACCTTCTCGTTGTCTTATGTGGTAATCACGATGCTCAGCCCATCGTTAATTCAGGAAGTTTATACTAATGGCGGATAAAAAACAGGTTCCCTTGCGCCTGTCGGCAAAACTCTATGATGAGATCGCTGCATGGGCAGAGGATGATTTCCGTTCCGTCAACGGACAGATTGAATATTTATTGACCGAATGTGTGAAGAAGCGTAAAAAGGCAGGTAACAACTCCTCTTCTGACGCTTCCGAACCCACAGGGAAATGATCAAAAAGCCCTCGCTTACGCGAGGGCTTTTTACAGTATCAACTACCAGCTCAGTACTTCATTTCCATCTTCGGTAATGAGTACCATGATCTCCCATTGTGCGGAAGGCTGTCCATCCTGTGTGGTAACCTCCCAGCCGTTTTCTTCGTCGATCTCGATGTCTTCCTTGCCCATGTTGACCATGGGTTCAATGGTAAAGATCATTCCG
>JAIKYN010000154.1 GCA_024683155.1 Lachnospiraceae bacterium
TAAGATAGGGATGAAACGAAGGGCAATGGACATCATCATGGCGATCTCATGCACCGGCACGTGGATCTTCTTCAGAGGATTCAGCAGATTCTCCAGGCCATCCGTCAGATGATTGGGTGTGGTGGTAAGGGTCATAAGGGACGAACCCACGATCAGCAGCGACAGGCGGATCGCCATGAACACTGCCGTAGAAAGACCCTGTTTCGTAATGGTCAGCTTCCAGAAGGAAACCAGCGGATCACCCGGCGTCAGGAACAGGTTGCAGAAAAACGCCAGTGCCAGCAGGAAAACGATGGCCTTCATACCGCGGACCATGAAAGACAGCGGCACATGGGACAGCGCGATGACGCTTCCCAGGAAGATCAGTATCACCGCATACACTGCAAAGTGGTCCACCACAAATAATGAAATTATAAATAGGAGCGTACCCATCAGCTTTACCCGTGGATCCAGCCTGTGGATCACCGATTCCGTCTGATAATATTGCCCCAGCGTAATGTCTCGAAGCATTCTTTATTCCTTCACCCACCGCAGGATCTCGTCCCGGGCTTCCTCCAGGGTAATGGCGGAAGTATCCACCCCTGCGCCCCTTTGTTCCAGGGCCTTCATGATATAAGTCACCTGCGGCGCCGCAAGCCCCATCTCTTCCAGCTCCCGGGTATGTGCAAACACTTTCCGGGGACTGTCGTCAAACATGATTTTTCCGTGGTTTACCACGATGATCCGCTCCACATAATTGGCTACATCGTCCATGCTGTGGGAAACCAGCACCACCGTGATACCCCGCTCCTCTTTTAGCTTTTTGATCAGATTCAGGATCTCCTCCCGACCCTTAGGATCCAGACCCGCCGTGGGCTCATCCAGGATCAGCACCTCCGGGTCCATGGCCAGCACACCCGCTATGGCCGCCCGTCGCTTCTGCCCGCCGGAGAGATCAAAGGGAGACTGCTCGTAATACTCTTCCCCCAGCCCCACCTGTTGCAGAGCTTCCTTGGCCTTTTTCTCCGCTTCCTCTTTGGAAAATCCAAGATTCTTCGGCCCGAAGCAGACATCCGACAGTACATCCGCTTCAAACAGCTGATGCTCCGGATACTGGAACACAAGCCCCACCTTCTGGCGAAGCTTCTTCATATCGTAGTCTTTGCGGCCAATGTCTTCCCCGTCACACAGGATGGTTCCCGAAGAAGGCTTTAAGAGGCCGTTTAAATGTTGCACCAGGGTAGACTTCCCCGACCCCGTATGTCCGATGAGGCCGATAAACTGCCCCGCCGGAAGCGTCAGATTCACATCATCCAGCGCATGCACCGCCAGCTCCGTGTCGCCGCCATATATGTAATTTACATGTTGCAGAACGATTTCCATAATATCTCTCTGTTTACGATCCATCACACAGATAAATGTCAGCCTCTGTGTGCCTTACATTTCACTGTATGATACCCTTCCGGTTAATGATGCTGTGCCTTGCATTTCACTGTATGACACCCTTCCGGTTAATGATGCTGTGCCTTACATTTCTCTAAGGCATCGATCAGTTCTTCAATAGTCAGAATGCCGTCGGGAAGGTCCAGGCCACTCTTCTTAAGCTCCCAGGCAAGCTCCGTTACTTCCGGAACTCCCAGCCGCAGCTTCTTTAAATCTTCCACACGGGAGAACACCTCTTTCGGCGTACCCTCCATGGCTACTTTCCCTGCATCCATCACGAATACGCGGTCCGCATAAATGATCTCTTCCATATAGTGAGTGATCAGGATGACCGTCACTTTCTCCACATCGTTCAGTGCACGGGCTGCCCGGATAACCTCCTTGCGGCCGCTGGGATCCAGCATGGCCGTAGGCTCGTCCAGCACAATGCACTTGGGATGCATGGCCAGCACGCCTGCAATGGATACACGCTGCTTCTGACCGCCGGAAAGCTTGTTGGGAGAGTATTTGCGGTATTCGTACATTCCCACCGCTTTCAGGGACTCTTCCACACGTTCCCAGATCTCCTTGGTGGGAACGCCCATATTTTCAGGGCCGAAGCCCACATCTTCCTCTACTACCTGGCCGATGATCTGATTGTCCGGATTCTGGAACACCATTCCCGTTTCCTGGCGGATATCCCAGATCTTGTCGTCTTCCCGGGTATCCATGCCGTCCACCCATACCGTACCTTCCGTGGGCGTCAGAATGGCATTGAGATGCTTGGCAAAGGTGGATTTGCCGGACCCGTTATGGCCCAGAATGGCCACAAAATCCCCCTGGGAAATGTCCAGGCTCACATGATCTACCGCACGGGTAGTGCCTTCCACATTGCCTTCTTCATCTCTTCTTATATAATCAAAACTTAAATCCCGAGCTTCAACGATACGCAAGGTTTTCCTCCGATTTGTCAACCGCACATTCGAAACAAGTTTACTACACCTGAAGATTCTTGAAAATAGTCAGATTCTCCAAACAGACACTTATCCGCAAAAA
>JAIKYN010000176.1 GCA_024683155.1 Lachnospiraceae bacterium
AAACCATGCGGAGGATTCCTATCTGCAGGTACAGGTGGCGGAGCGGATCCTGAGGGGAAAAGATCTTACCAATGCGGAACAGGATTTCCGGGAAGAAATCCTCAGAGCACTGGAGCGGACCATTGTAACCCTTGGCAATGCGGACTGGAATGCAGCCTGTATTCGCGCATGTCGTCTGTGGCAGGCCGGAATGCATAAACCGCAGGACCGTGTGGAGATGTTTCTTCCGGAGCAAGCAACGGCTCTTGGCTTTGCGGAATATGATCTTCTGACGGTGTGCTCTAAGGAGACCAAGGCAGAAAAGGTGCGTCTGGGACTTCCCGGGGATAAGAGCCTGCGGAATCTGGACGATGACGCTTTGGCCCATAAAGAGGAGTACGTTTTCCTGACCAATCGTCTCATTGAGATCATGTTCGGCCGGGAGTGGATCATGGGCCGGGAAGAGGAAGCAGGCCTTCGGGGGATTCCCTTCCTGTTATATAAGAACCTGCCGGATATTTATTCGCTTGGTATCCCCAAGGCAGATCAGATCGATGGTGTTTCTTTCTCTTCCGGGCTTTATGAGGAGAAGAAGGAAGAAGCGAAGCTTTATGACTATGTGGTGTATAACCGCTATACGGATTCCCGTCTGTTTGTGGATTACGGGAAGGCAGATTATAAGGATTACGGAAGGGTGAAGGATGCGGCGGGACAGCCGGCTTCCAAGATCATGATCCCTCGTTATCAGAGGAAATTACTGGGCTATCTGGACCAGCCCCTTAAAATGATCCGGGCGGAAGAGTTTCCGGGGCTTTTAGCTCAGGCAGAGGAAGAAGACGCTAAGATCCTGGAAGCGTGTTATGAGAGGATCAGCGGCGAGACCTATTATTCCCTGAAGGAAGATACAGATGTTCCGGCGGAGCAGGCATATCAGATCCTGAAAAAGCTCCATGTGTATGACCGGGCGGAGCTTCTGAAGATCCCTAAAAAGCAGAAAGAGAAACGTGGGCTGTTTGGCATTCTTCGGAACCTTCTGAATAAGGGAAGCTTCTTCCTGCTGGATAAGACCATCGGCAAGGCAGAATATCTGTTAAAGTGCGAATGGACCAGTGAAACCGATGACCGCAACAACGTGGCGAGACTTAGTTCCAATATGATGAGTCTCATCGGTGTGGCGGAAAACGATAAGATCCGCATTAAATTCGGGAACCGGGTACAGATCCTGCGGGTACTGAAAAACGACGATCTGGGAGACTATCAGATCGGGATCCCTGCAACGGCCCGGAAGAAACTGGGAATGAACAGCGTCAACGATATTGTTGTGGTTCATCGGGATATGGTGCACATTTTTCTGCGACATTCCGAGGAACAGACCATTGCCATCTTAGGTACGGTGCTGGCGGTATTCCAGGTAACAAAGACCATCTGGCTGGGAATCCTGGCCTGCCTGATCTTCATCCCGCTGATCATGTATTTCGTTCTCAACGAAGAGCGGGTGAAGGTGAAGTGAGTTCATAAATATTTAATGATTCTTTAACGGTCAGGTCATTGGTTCGGGAGTATCCCCATGCTAGAATAAAAACGTAGTGACAGCTAACCTGTCCCAACGACAGATGTAACGCTAAGACAAGGAGAAAAAATGAGCAAAGTCGGGGTATTTCTTGCAGACGGTTTTGAAGAGATCGAAGGTCTCACCGTCGTAGACCTGCTGCGAAGAGCCGGGATCGATACGGTAACGGTCTCCATAAACGGCAGCAAAAAGGTGACAGGCTCCCACAACATTGCAGTGGAAGCAGATGAACTGATCACCGATACGAAGTTTGGAGAACTGGACATGCTGGTGCTTCCGGGGGGAATGCCTGGCACGGCCAATCTGGAAAACTGTGAGCTTCTTATGAAGGAAGTGGACGCGTTTCATAAAAACGGAAAGTATATCAGTGCCATCTGTGCTGCGCCGGGGGTATTCGGAAGAAGAGGTATCCTGGAGGGCAGAAAAGCCACGGTTTATCCGGGCCTGGAAGGAGAACTGAAGGGGGCGGAGCCTCAGACAGCTCCCACCGTTATCAGCGATCATATCCTTACCAGCCGCGGCATGGGAACGGCCATTGCTTTCGGCCTTGCCATTGTGGAACGGTTTCAGGGGAAGGAAAAAGCCGACGAACTGGCAAAGAAGATCGTGTATTTCAGCGATGTCCGCTAAACAGTAATGCCTGCAGGTATGGTGAAATGATTGGGCGGCCGGTATGCGGCTGACATTTCCGAAGGGGTAAACAATGAAAACAAAAAATATCATGTTCGATCTGACGCCAAAGGCGGAAGTGACTTATCTCTACGATGACGACACCATCAAAGAAGCACTTGGAAAACTAAAGGATAAACGTTATTCTTCGGTGCCCATTGTTTGCCGGCAGACCGGTGCATATATGGGGACCATTACGGAAGGTGATATCCTCTGGGAACTGTGTACCCACAAAGCAGGGGATTTTGAAGATACCTGCAACACGCGGGTGTGCAATGTAAAGCGTTACCGGGACAATGAACCGGTGGACGTGAACACCAACATGGATGATCTGGTGGCGAAGGTAAGTACCCAGAATTTCGTCCCGGTCATTGACAGTATGAATTGTTTTATCGGTATCATTACAAGGCGGGCCGTGATCGCATACTTAAAAGCGCATCAGGCAGAGTAAGCCGGAAGGTGGGTTTTCCTTAGGAAACTACTGGAATTTTAAAAATGAGTATGTTATAATCATGAGATGATTGCTGTCTATGGGCGTTTTGCGCCCATTTTCGGCGTAACCGATAATAAAAATATGGCATTCTTACAGAGATGACATATAAGAGAAGTAAATCCCAGGAGGAAATTTAGTAACATGAGTTCAAAGGTCGAGAAATTAGAAAACAACATGGCCAAACTTACCATCGAAGTACCGGTCGATGAGTTCGAGAAAGCAGTTCAGACTGCTTATGAGAAGAGCAAGAAGCAGATCAATATCCCGGGCTTCCGTAAAGGAAAGGCTCCCAGAAAGCTGATCGAGAATATGTACGGTAAGGAAGTATTCTTCGAGGATGCTGCAAACGAGATCATGCCCGAAGCATATGCTAAGGCAGTAGAAGAGTCCGGTGAGGAGATCGTATCCTCCCCCAAGATCAACGTGGTTCAGTTAGAGGCAGGAAAGCCTTTCATTTTCGAGGCAGAAGTAGCATTAAAGCCTGCTGTTACCCTTGGCAAGTATAAGGGCATCTCTGTAGAGAAGGAAGCAGTGGAAGTTACTGCAGAAGAAGTAGATGCACAGATTAATAAAGAGCGCGAGAACAGCGCAAGAGAAGTCAGCGTAGACAGACCTGTTAAAGACGGCGATATCGCAGTGATCGACTTCGAAGGCTTTGTTGACGGTGTAGCATTTGAAGGCGGCAAGGGTGAGAATCATCCTCTGACCATTGGTTCCGGCCAGTTCATCCCCGGTTTTGAGGAGCAGCTGATCGGCGCTAAGATCGGTGAAGACGTAGACGTTAACGTTACCTTCCCCGAGAACTATCAGGCAACCGAGCTTGCAGGCAAGGCTGCTGTATTTAAGTGTAAAGTACACGAGATCAAGGAAAAGGAACTTCCGGAATTAGATGATGAGTTCGCTTCCGAAGTATCCGAATTCGATACCTTCAAGGAGTATCGTGCAGACGTAGAGAAGAAGCTGACCGAGCAGAAAGAGAATGCTGCCAAGACTGCTTTCGAAGATGCAGTGGTTAAGGCTGTTATCGCAGATGCTCAGATGGATATTCCCGATGCAATGGTTGAGACACAGCAGAGACAGATGCTGGATGACTATGATCAGAGACTGAGAATGCAGGGTCTTTCCCTGGAGCAGTATCTGCAGTTCACCGGCCAGAATCCTCAGCAGATGATGGACCAGTTAAAGGATCAGGCTATGTTCCGCATCCAGTCCAGACTGGTATTAGAGGAAGTTGTTAAGGCTGAGAAGATCGAGGCTTCCGATGAGGATGTTCAGGCAGAGATCAAGAGAATGGCTGAGCAGTACAACATGACCGAGGACAAGGTTAAGGAGATCCTGGGCGAAGGCGAGATGAAGAATCTGTCTACCGATCTGGCGGTTCAGAAGGCGGTTGATTTCCTGACAGAGAATGCTAAGGCCACCAAGGCTAAGGCTCCTGCTAAGAAGACCGCTGCAAAGAAGACCACCAAGAAGACAGAAGAAGCTGCAGAAGATGCTGCAGAAGAAGCAGCAGAGGAGAAGCCTAAGAAGACAACCCGCAAGACTACCAAGAAGACAGAAGAAGCTGCAGAAGCTACTGAAGAAAAGCCTAAGAAGAGAACAACCAAGAAAAAGACAGAAGAGTAATCATTTACTCAGAATCGAGGCAATATGACACCGAAAAGTTACTTAGTACCTTATGTTATTGAGCAGACCAGCATGGGTGAGCGTTCTTACGACATCTATTCCCGTTTGCTTTCCGAACGTATCATTTTTATGGTAGGTGAAGTGGAAGATTCCATGGCAGCCTCCATTGTTGCACAGCTTCTGTATCTGGAAGCCATGGATTCCGAGAAGGATATCCATATGTACATCGACAGCCCCGGAGGCAGCGTGACTGCAGGTATGGCGATCTACGATACCATGCAGTACATCAAGTGCGACGTATCCACCATGTGTATGGGTATGGCAGCCAGCATGGGCTCCTTCATCCTGTCCGGTGGTGCAAAAGGTAAGAGACTGGCTCTGCCCAACGCAGAGATCATGATCCATCAGGTATTAGGTGGTGCACAGGGTCAGGCAACAGATGTGGAGATCACAACCCGCCATCTGTTAAAGACCAAGGAAAAGTTAAACCGTATTCTCTCCGAGAATTCCGGTAAGCCTTATGAGCAGGTTTGTGCAGATACCGAGCGTGATAACTGGTTAGATGCACAGCAGGCTCTGGAATATGGCCTCATTGATAAAGTAGTTGAAAAGCGTGCCGCTACAGAAGATAAGAAAGACTGATCGGCACAGACAGACGGGAGATAGTAATGGCAGGTAAGACTGGTTCCGACGGAAAGATCCGTTGTTCCTTCTGCAATAAAACACAGGATCAGGTACGGAAGCTGATCGCAGGCCCCGCAGGTATTTATATCTGTGATGAGTGTGTGGATATCTGCGCCGACATCATCGGAGAGGAAGATTATGACGATGAAGTGGATACCGGCAAGGATATGGACATCCGGTTGTTAAAACCGGCAGAGATCCACAACTTCCTGGACGAATATGTCATCGGACAGGACGAAGCGAAGAAAGTATTATCCGTATCGGTTTACAATCACTATAAGCGTGTGATGAAGCAGAAGTCCTCCAATCCTTCATTGGATGATGTGGAACTTCAGAAAAGTAATATCATCATGATCGGTCCCACCGGTTCCGGTAAGACGTATCTTGCCCAGACCCTGGCGAAGATCATCAATGTTCCTTTTGCCATTGCGGATGCCACAACCTTAACGGAAGCCGGCTATGTCGGTGAAGACGTTGAGAACATTCTGCTAAAGCTGATCCAGGCAGCAGATTATGATGTAGAACGTGCCCAGTACGGCATTGTTTATATTGATGAGATCGATAAGATCACCAAGAAGAGTGAGAATGTATCCATTACCCGTGATGTATCCGGTGAAGGTGTACAGCAGGCTCTTCTGAAGATCGTAGAAGGTACGGTAGCAAGTGTTCCTCCTCAGGGCGGACGTAAGCACCCGCACCAGGAACTGATCCAGATCGATACCACTAACATTCTGTTCATCTGCGGCGGTGCCTTTGACGGACTGGAGAAGATCGTGGAGAAACGTCTGGACCGCAAGTCTATTGGTTTTGATGCAGAGATCGCTGAACAGGGAACCCACGAGATGGATGCCCTCCTGAAGGAAGTAACCCCTCAGGATCTTGTAAAGTTCGGTCTGATCCCTGAGTTTGTAGGTCGTGTGCCCATTAACGTTTCCTTAGAGGGCCTGACCAAAGAAGCATTGATCCGGATCCTGAAGGAGCCGAAGAATGCTTTGATCAAGCAGTATCAGAAGCTGTTTGATTTAGACGATGTGCAGCTCTCCTTCGAGGATGATGCGGTGGAGACCATTGCAGAGATGGCTTTCCATCGTAAGACCGGTGCCAGAGGACTTCGTTCCATTATGGAACATGTCATGATGGATGTGATGTATCAGATTCCTTCCGATGACACCATCGAAAGCTGTGTGATCACCAAGGCAGCGGTGGAGGGCACCAGCAAGCCGCTGATCGTGCATCGTGAGACGTCTTCTTTGAAGAAGGCGAAATAAATGTTTGCAGGAGACTGCAGCGCATATCAGCATTTGTCACGCCGCCGCTTTTCATGGGCGGCGTGTTTTGTAATTTCTGCTGACCACCCATGCCACATCAGGTAATTTTCTGTTTGAACAGGGTGTCGAGCTCGTATAATGACCTCAGGGGCGCTTTCGCTTCATATCGTACGTAACGGTTCTAATACATGAAAAGACCATGTATAAGAACCGACGTACGAAAAGACCCTTCGGTTCCTCATACAATCTCGCCACCAGGCCAAAGAATGCGAACTGACGTGGCATGGGTGGGCGCCAGCAACAGACGAAACACGCCTTTTCCTGAAAAAGAGGCGGCGTGCTTAATACCTTGGGAGCACTTTCGCTCCTTACAACAAGATAGAGCGGCATTTACCAGAGGGTAAAGATTATGGCTGAAAAGAAGACAAAGAAAGATACAACAGAAATAAAGAAGACGGCTGCAGCGAAGAAAACAACTGCAGCAAAGAAAACGGCAACGACTGCGAAGAAACCTGCTGCAAAGAAGCCTGCAGCAAAGAAAACGACGACTGCGAAGAAGCCTCGCAAAACCGTGATGGTGGAGATCTCTGATCTGGAGCAGTTTCCTGCGGTTGCACTCAGGAACCTGGTGGTTTT